>CADAUE010000122.1 GCA_902790985.1 uncultured Ruminococcus sp. | reverse complement strand
CCGATTCTTCTGTTACCGGCTCCTGTCACACGCCCTCTGCCTTTTTACATTTGTGACTTTTGCCTATTGACAAACGGTCACTACATAACAGTATTACAATATTGAAACATGTTTAATGGATTTTAGAATTATACTTTTGATCGAATATGATACAATGTAACACGAAATTTGTTTTTGAGGTAACCTATGAGTAACTTGAATGAATTAAAACAGCAGTTCAGCTCGTTGAACGACATGCAGCAAAAGGCGATCTTTCAGACGGAGGGTCCCGTGCTGATCTTAGCGGGAGCGGGTTCGGGCAAAACCACGGTTCTCGTTAACCGAATCGCCTATATCATCAAGGCGGGTCTGGCTGAGCCGTGGCAGATCCTCGCAATCACCTTTACCAATAAAGCCGCCGGCGAGTTGAAGGACAGGATCGAAGCGGTCGGCGGCGAGGGCGCTGACGAAGTATGGGCGGCGACCTTCCATTCTACCTGTGCGCGGATCCTGCGCCGATACGGTGACAGGCTTGGCTTTACGAGTCATTTTACCATCTATGATACCGACGATTCCCGTCGCTTGATGAAAGAGATACTAAAGCAGCTGAATATCGACGAAAAGTTCCTTCCGCATAAAACGGTTCTCAACGAGATATCAAAATACAAAGATAAGATGAAAGAGCCCGGTGACGTCAAAACCGACGCGTCCTATGACAGCCGCCTCAAATATATTGCGCAGGCGTATGAGCTGTACCAGCAGCGGCTTCTGACCTCTGACGCGATGGATTTTGACGATCTGATCTGTAATACCATCAAGCTCTTTGAACAGAACCCCGATGTGCTGGAATACTATCAAAGACGCTTCAAATACATTATGGTCGACGAGTATCAAGACACCAACAAGAGCCAGTACCGCTTGATCAGTCTGCTCTCCAAGGCGCGCAATAATCTCTGTGTTGTCGGTGATGATGACCAGAGTATTTACCGCTTCCGCGGCGCGACCATCGAGAATATCCTTTCCTTTGAGAACGAGTTCAAAGGAGCAGTGGTCATCCGCCTCGAGCAGAACTACCGCAGTACCGGCACGATCCTGGACGCGGCAAATAACGTCATCAAGAATAACCAAGAGCGCAAGGGCAAGACCCTCTGGACAGAGAACCCGAAAGGCGAGCGCATCACGGTGCATACCGCGCCGAGCGAGCGTGACGAAGCGATGTTCATCGCGCGGACGATCTTAGACGGGGTTGCGCAGGGGCGCAGCTTTTCAGATTACGCGATCCTGTACCGTATGAACGCCCAGAGTAACGCGGTCGAGCAGGCACTGTCACGATCCGGTATCCCGCACAGGGTCATCGGCGGTCATCGCTTCTATGACCGCGAGGAGATCAAGGATATGACCTCCTACTTGCAGGTCATCAATAATCCCCATGACGATATCCGCTTAAGACGTATCATCAACAAGCCTAAGCGTGCCATCGGTGAGGCGACCATGACGAAGGTCGCCGAGATCGCCGCGGGGATTGGCGAGAGCGTCTACTCGGTGATCCGCCACGCGTCCGATTATCCTACCTTATCCCGCGCCGCTGCTAAGCTGGAGGACTTTTCTAAGCTGATCGACGGGTTGATCGAGGCGGAACAGTCCGGAGATTATTCTCTTGCAGAATTATACAATCTCATATTGGAGCATACCGACTACAAAAATTATCTGATTGCAGAGAAGGATGATTACGAACAGCGTATCGAGAACATCGACGAGTTGTCGTCCAACATCATCAAGTTCGAAGAGGATTACGGAGAAGAAGCTTCTTTAGGCGCTTTCCTGGAAGAGATCTCGCTGATGACCGATATCGACAACTATGACGCCGAGACAGACAGCGTTGTGATGATGACGCTCCATTCCGCGAAGGGCTTGGAGTTTCCGATCGTCTTTATTCCCGGTATGGAGGACGGCGTGTTCCCGTCTATGCAGACGATCATGGAAGCGGGGGAGCTGAACGAGGAGCGCAGGCTCGCCTATGTCGGTATCACCCGCGCGAAGGAGAAGCTCTATCTGATCAAGACCAGAGAGCGTATGCTCTTCGGCTCGACCACTCATAACCGTGAATCTCGCTTCGTGACCGAGATCCCATCAAATCTTTTAGAAAAAACCGGCAACGAGAATATTTTTGCGAATCATCAGTATGAATATAAGTCTCAGCAAAAATTCGATCCCTTTGCGAAGAAGCCTGCTACCCAACCGACTTCCAATCACTACCAAGTCGGCAACACCGTCTATCATAAGGCTTTCGGCACGGGGATGGTCTTGTCGACGACTCCGATGGGCAGCGATACGATGCTGGAGATCGCCTTTGACAAGGTCGGCACTAAGACCCTTATGGCGAACTTCGCCAAGATGGAGATCATCAAATAAAACGAAATATCGGTTGCTACTTAGTATGAGATTGCCACAGTCACCAACACAAGTGTTGATGACTTCGCAATGACAATCTTTTTTATTCACAAACAGGAAAAACCTCCGTATTATGTAATGATGTACTGCATCAATAACTAATCGGAGGTTTTACTTATGCCTGATACTGTCAATGAATCGGCGAAAAACCGTGTACAGGGAGAGCCTGTTTGTATCAACGCGGGGCGTGTGTATGACAGCTGCGGGGACAAAGATTGTCTGTCCGACATGCCCGTCTATCTCAGTGATGCGTCACAGACGCTGATCGACAACGCGGTGAACGTGCGTATCCGCAACGCCGATGTGCTGAACGTCTTGCTCGATATCGAACCGGTGCCGTTTAACCGCGGTTTCTACTCGATCGACATCACCTTCTTTTTCTCGGTGACGCTGGACGTCTTTTCGTCGCCCAACACGCCTCCCCAGCAGGTGGAGGGTCTGTGTGTCTCGGACAAAAAGGTCATCCTGTACGGCTCTGAGGGCAACGTCCGTGTGTTCTCGTCCGATATGACGACGGATGATTATGACACACAGAATATGCCGGTCAGAAGCCTGCCTACCGCTAATGTGCAGGTCGCAAAGCCTATCGCCCTCGCGGTTTCCGTCAAGGACAAAAAACCCTGTTACAAGGTTTGCCACAAGATCCCGAACAGCGTGATACAGCGGATCGGCGGCAATATCAGCGATAGGGGAGAGCGGGTCGTCTTAGCGACGCTGGGTGTTTTCTCTATCGTACAGCTGCTCAGAAATGTCCAAATGCTGATCCCGTCCTATGACTTCTGTGTACCCGAAAAACGCTGTGAAAGCTCCACAGACAGCCCCTGCGAGATGTTCTCACGCCTTGATTTTCCGACGGATGAGTTCTTCCCGCCGAATGTTGCTGAAAGCTCCGACAGCAACGGCTGCGGTTGCGGCTGCGGTTGTGACGACGATTGAGCCGATAACGAGAAAGCCCTTCTGCCGCGGCAGAAGGGCTTTTCCTATGTTCTGAGATTGGTTTTGTGTTTGGTATAATCCCAGTCGATCAGCGTGTCGCCTTCGACGATATAAGCTTTTTTTGCCAGCAGCGCCAAAGGTTCGTCAGAGTAGCTGTCGGAGTAAAACTCATCCACCTGTGCGTCGGGATAGAGATCATAAAAACGCTTGACCTTCTCTGCGTGATAGCAGTTGAGTCCGTCGTACTTTCCCGTGTGGATATCCACCTTGGACGCGATGACATGGATGCGTAGTATTTTCTCCAAGGGTTTTAGGAGGAATTCGGGCGACGCGGAGACGATCACATCGTCGTCCCTGTGGATCTTTTGATAAAACGGCTTGATCCCCCCGATCTTCTCGCTCCAGAAACGTTCGACGTCCTCTTCGCCTCGCACTGCCTTCAAGAAGCTGTACATTTTCTCCTTGAATTCGGTTTTTGTCCCGATGCGGAAGAGGTAGTAGCGCGCGGAATAGAACCCGATCTTCGGGATATAGAATATGGTTTTCGGCCGATGACGAAAGCACCAAAAGATAAAATCCTTGGTCGAATCGCTCCGGTAGATGGTTTTATCAAAATCAAATACATTCATGGCTTGATCTCCTTGCGTGTCCATTATAGCGTGATTATGGTTGAAATACAACATGAAAGCCGCTAAAATTCATACTTTGTTAATTATTGGCGTAGGAGAATATGATAAAATAAGCTAAATAATATGGGGGAGAAGGATTTTGTTCGGATATATCAAGGTCGATCAGGCGAACTTGCTCGGCAAAGAATATGAAGCCTACAAGGGGATATACTGTTCTCTGTGTAAATATCTCGGCAAGGATTACTCTGTCTTCGCACGATTCATCTTAAGCTACGATTGCACATTCTACGCGATGCTGGCGCTCGATCTCGCTCCGACCCCTCCGTGTTATCAGCAGGGACGCTGTCGCTTCAATCCGCTGAAAAAGTGCAATTATGCCGAGAGCGATACCGAGGCGCTGCCCTTGGCGGCGGCGTTATCCGTGATCTCCGCCTATTATAAGCTGTTGGACAATCTGCACGATTCTCCGTGGTATAAGCGGATCGCCTATCGTTTGGTGCAGCCGTTTTTCGCAAGCTGGCGTAAAAAAGCCGTAAAACGCTATCCCGAGATCGATGCTTCCGTCAAAAAGATGATGGAGAACCAGTGGAAGGCGGAAGCGGATCCCGGTTGTGTTTTGGATCAGGCGGCTGAACCGACCGCGGTCATGCTCAGCGAGATGTGCGCGCTCTTGACCGAGCGGATCGAACTGCGATCTGATCTTGACGAAAAGCGTACCGTGCGTATCCTCAGCGCGACAGGCTACTTCATCGGGCGGTGGATCTATTTGATCGACGCGGCGGACGATTATGAAAAGGATCAAAAAGA
>CADAUE010000121.1 GCA_902790985.1 uncultured Ruminococcus sp. | reverse complement strand
GTGAAAGATAGGCGTTCTCCCTGAGCACCTCGGCGTACATGGCATAAGCCAGAAGAAAGACGACCGTACCGACGATCACCGTCCAATCCGGCAGAATAAACCACTTGAAGCGGAAGTTGAGCCCCGCGATCACAAACGCCGCAAGAAACATGATCCCGCTTAACGCAACAACCGCTTTCTGCTCTTTTTGTTCTTCCTTCGCGTTGAGGCGCTTTCTCAGCAGCGCGGGATTGCGAAACATCATCACAAACCCTGCGATCAGCATTGGTACAAACAGTATTCCGATCAACAGCCACGCCTGCCAAAACGCGAACGTCCCCGCGGGCAGGAACAGCAGCAGCCCTACCAGAATAAGACCTGCCGTAAACTTTACGATTGCTTGAAAAAACAGCTTGACAGTCATTTTACCACCCTTTGACGATCCTGTTTCACACGCTCAATTCGAGATCCGCTTTGAGGGAGATCGTGTAGTCCGCGTACTGCGATAACTCACGCCGGCCGTCCGTATCGAGCAGGAGGTAGTTGACCTCGATCCCGTTGATAACAGCTGTATACTTCATTGACAAACAACATCTTATTATTTCTGCTGTTCATCGCCGCCAAGCATTTGTGCTGTGATCTCTGCCGCAGTTTTCACCATTTTGGGACATATCTTTTTAAACAATCCTTTTTTGATCGCATACGATCTTCCTTCTTCGGTGGATAGATCACAACCCAGAATGTCGCGGCAGATATAGGAGCTCTCTCTCTTTTTGAATTCTTCAAGGAATCTCACTGCCTTTGCTTTTTGCGCAGCTCGGCTTTCAACGTCGCTTAGATCAAACTGCCCGTACCGCATTCCGAGCGCCATCAGCGCGCCGGTGCAGGCGCCGCAGACTTCGCCTTTGTTCATTCCCGAACCGAAGCAGGCGCCGATCTGCAAAGCCTGTTTTTCCGTGACGCCGAAATCCTCCGAGAACGCGGCGAATACCGCCTGCGAACACATATATCCCTGTCCGAATAATTCAACTGCTTTTGTTACCCTATCCATGTTGTCCTCCGTTGCGTTATTATTTTTACTCCTCAGTCAGCAGCGTATCAAAAGTGAAAGGAAATGCTCTGACTGTTTTTTCGGTGAAGTTGATCTGATAGCCTGTGCCGTCTTGATGGAAAAAGCCTGCGGTCGGGTCGATCCTGATATAGCACATATTCTCGTCGGCTTCATTATTATGCTTGAAATACCACAGCTCAAAGACCTTTATCAGCTCGCTTCTGATCTGTGCGTTTTCGGGATCGAGAGGATGACCGATGATGTGCGCCTTTCCGCTGAATGCGTTCATCTGCCGGCTGCAAAGGGATACATTCGGATTCGCGGCGATCTCTGCCGCTTTACGCGACAGCCTATAGGTAACGATATAAAAGCTCTCCCCATCGAAGTAGGTATCGACAAATCGTGAGGACGGAATATTATCCACGCACGTCGACAAAGCAAACTGATAATCCCTGCCGAACCGTTCTTTCATCACGCACACCGCGTTTTCAAAATCTGTCATGGTATCTCTCCTTTATGGTCAAGTGATTTATTGTCCGCAGTAGCTCTTGATGCACGCGCTGACATACTCAACCGTGCCTTCGCCGTGCTTGTCGATGTTCTTCGTGAAGCGTTCGTCGGCGACGTACATCTGTCCGAGTCCTGCGAGGATCTCGTCGGTACAGGTATACATCCGCTCGGTGATGAACTGCTTGAGCTTTTCGACTTGCAATCGCGCCGGTTCATCATCGGGAGCAAAGCCCTCTGTTTTCAGCTCTGCGAAGCCTTCCATGATCGCGTCCATTCCGGAGGACAGCTCGTTCCAATCGCTCTGCGTATATCCCGCCGTGCGCTGCTCGCTCTCTTTGTATGGCGCGGTATCGCCCCAGCGCTCACGGACTTCTTTTTCATACTGATTTTTCATAGCTAACCTCTTGTATTTATTGTTGATTGTCACCGGAGAGGGATCTCAAAAGCTCCACGATCTCGATCGTGGTCATCGGGAGGATGTCGTCATGCGCGGCGATCATGCGAAAGACGTTCTCTATCCTCTCCCACATATTCTCCACGTCCAAATCGTAGGAGTGACCGACAATCTGAAAGATAGCTAACTCCTCGTCACAGTCGATGAACTGCCGTGTGAGTTGTTCAAGCTCCGGATCCGTATGGAACACGGTGGCTTTCCAGTTAAAAAAATCTGTTTGCGGCGCAAAGGAGCGGCTCTCTTGCGAGATGCGCGCATAGGAGAATCTGCACTGCCTGACGCAGTTTTCGATCCGCTCGCTGTAATAATCGAACGGCACGGCGAAGCCCTTGACTTCTCTGCCAAACAGCTTTTCCAAGTTCGCCTTATCCTCCTGCAGCTCATGCAGGATCTCTGATTCCGATAGGTCGTGCATATACGGATGCGTGAGCGTATGGCAGGCGATCTCATGCCCCTGATACAGCGGCACAGCCTTCTCTTTTGAAAGGCGCTTGATAACCCTGCCGCTCTCGTGCGTCCACTCGAATTCCCTCTCCATCAAACCGGAATTGAGATTGAACGTCCCTTTCAAACCGTACCTGTTGAGAAGCGCGACGAACCGAACGTCCTGCAGAACGCAGTCATCGTAGGTGACATTGAATACCTTTGTTTTTCCGTTGAGAAAGCGTTTTTGATTCATCATTTATGCCTTTTCCCATTCTTCTTTCGTCAGCCGTGTAACGTGAGCCGTGCGGATGTCGTCCGTCAGCGTCAAGTATACATCCTTGTCGGTGTGGTGATAGGTGAAGCCGCATTTTTCCTGCGCGCGCCTGGACTTTTCGTTGCCGTCAAAATAACCGCACCAAAGTGTTTCAAAGCCCAGATCTTCAAAGGCATGTCGGATGATCTCTCTTACCGCTTCGGGGATCAAGCCCTGTCCCCAGAACGGCACCCCGATCCAGTAACCGATCTCACCCTCGGCATCCGGCAGATCGAGAATGCTCTTCTTGCCGGTTTTCAGCCCGACAGAGCCGATCGCTTTGTTATCTTCTTTGAGACAAACGGCGTAAGTCTCGGGGACAGACAGCACGGTTCTGATGATCTCGCGGCTGTTCTCCACGCTCGTATGCACCGGCCATCCCGCAATGGGACCGACACGGTCATCCCGCGCGTATTCATATAAGCTCTCCGCGTCCGAATCTGCCCACGGACGGAGGATCAGACGCTCTGTGTATAATATCATTTGATTGATTCTCCTGTTCTCTCTGTGATCGTTACGGCAACAGTGTCGCCGTAGGTCTTTCCGATTGCCTTGCGAATCTGCTTGGTAACGCCGATCACATAACAGATGTTGCCGTCGGCGTCATTCACACCCATGTTGACGATACTGCCGTCATAGGGCACGCCGTCGAAGGCGGCGCGGACTTTCACCCTGCCCTTGCCGAACTCCTCGCGGATGTCATAGGGGAAGATGATATACGCCGCGTCCATATCGGGATTCTGCTGTATCACCGCGTCGAAGCGGTATTCTTTACCCTTCATAAATCTACTCCTGACAGGTTATAAGCGTCCTCGATCAATGTGATCTTCTCTCCGCTTTTTTGAAAGCCGTCGATATATCTGTGATTATCGGCTTTCAGGCTCTCGATCGTGCAGTAGCTGTCTTCCAGTCTTTGCTCGATATCCGAGGCGTGCCCGATGATCTCGTCAAAATGCGCGTCGATATACGCGTCCGTCATGCAAAGGCAGATAAATCGGATCGACGGTAAGTATCGTTCATCAAAATCCTTTCGCCAATCGAACGGGATATAACAGCCCTCAACGATCAGGTTTTGGTCGTTCTCGACCGCGGTCTTTATCATCTCACGCACGATCGGCCAGAGGTACGCCGTGAGCGTGGCGTCATCGTCCATCGGCGTCAGGTCGGTATTTCCGCTGCGGATCAAGCCCATCTTCAGATGGTCGATCGACAGATACGGATAGTGATATTTTTTGAGCAGCTTCTGCGCCAGCACCGTTTTGCCGGTATGCGACGCGCCGGTTATCAGAATGATCATCGTCTTTCCTCAGTTTTTTGTGTGGTTAATTTATCGACAAACGCGGTATTCGTAAATGATCTGTCGCTAAACCGTCATGTGTATCGGTGCTTTCGTTATTTGAATCGGTTCCTCGTGTTCATATAGATAAGTCCGATTATCAAAGAAACAACAAACATTGCCTGTCCTATCCATATCAGCAACTTAAAGTTCAGAATATCGCTCAACGCCGAAATGATAAAGCATCCGGCAAGAACAAACATGAATACAGCCATTGCTTTCAACAGCTTTTTTTCATCTATACCCGCCTTTTCTTCCGGAGAAGCCGTATTATATCCGGCTATCAGATCAGCGCCTTTACCTGATAAAAAAATAATTCCCAGAGCAATAAACACTGCGGCAACGGCGAGAAAAATTACAACTATCATTTTTACCTCCGCAAACCCGGTTTGCTATCCATTCTTCAACTTCTCGGCAAATTGACCCCTCACTGCTTGGCGTTTATTTCATAACTATGCTTGGCGATCTCCGAGATCAGATCGAGCGGGATATCCTGATCGTGAGGGAATTGGATTGCGCCCTTGCTTGTCTTGTATCCATTGAGCTTATCGGCGAATTCCTCCACCGTTTGAGGTCCGGGATAGAGCCCGATGTGCTTTTTGTACGCGGCAAAATGAATGATGTTCCTGCCTTTTCTAAAGGTCGGCATCTGCCACGATATACATTCCTCCGCGTCGGGGATCGCCGTGCGAATGGTATCGTAAACCAGAAGCAATCGCGGACGAATCGCCTCATCCTTTTCGTTGATATAATCTGAGATGGTCATGTTCATTCTCCTGAAAGTGATGCAGATAGGTTCAAATGCTCAGCTCGAGATCCGCTTTCATCATCTTGTCGAGGCACAGGCGTACATTCGGCATATCGCTGAACGCGACGAAGTGTTCCGCGTCCTCC
>CADAUE010000120.1 GCA_902790985.1 uncultured Ruminococcus sp. | reverse complement strand
GCTCCTTGACAGGCGCCAGCCTGTCTGCGTCTCCCGTCGCGCTATCCGAAATATATCACTAATATCTGATTAAATCTTTTTATCAAGGATTAGTATAAGGAGGATCATCATGGAATACATCACTTTAAACAATGGACTGAAATGCCCTGTCATCGGCATCGGCACCTTCATGCTCAGTCCCTCAGACGCAGAAAACAGCGTTCGTGAAGCGCTGAAAATGGGTTATTCTCTCGTCGATACGGCAAACGCGTATGTCAATGAGCGCGCGGTCGGACGCGGTATCAAGAAAAGCGGAGCAAAGCGCGAGGATGTTTTCCTCGCGACCAAGCTCTGGCCAAGCGAATATGAGAACCCGAACGCGGTCGATGAAACACTCGAACGCCTCGGCGTCGACTATGTCGATCTGCTCTATATCCATCAGCCCGCGGGGAATTGGCTGGCGGGATACCGTCAGCTGGAAAAAGCCTATAAAGAAGGCAAAGCGAAGAGCATCGGTATCTCCAACTTCGAGGGCAAGTATATCGCCGAGCTGGAAACAAAATGGGAGATCGCGCCGCAGTTCATCCAAGTAGAAGCTCACCCCTATTTCACACAAAATGAGCTGCGTAAAACACTCGACAAATACGGTATCAAGCTGATGTCGTGGTATCCGCTCGGTCACGGCGACAAGAGCTTGATGGCTGAGCCGGTCTTTGCTCAGCTCGCTGAAAAGTACGGCAAGTCCCCCGCACAGATCATCCTCAGGTGGCACACGCAGATGGGCTTCGTTGTGATCCCCGGCAGTAAGAATGTTGAGCATATCAAAGACAACCTCGATATTTTGGATTTCACGCTGACAGACGAAGAGATGGAGCGGATCGCACAGCTTGATAAAGGCGAACGCTACTATCACCGCACCGACGCACAGCTGGAGCAATTTGCCGCATGGCGTCCCGCGTTCGAAAAAGCATAAGGAGATACCATATGAAACGAATCATTACGGTCCTGCTGACACTGGCGCTTGTACTCGCACTCGTCGGATGTTCGGCGAATAACAGCACAAACGAAACCGCGGCTCCCACAGAAAAAAACGCGGTTCAAACAGAAGAAACAAAAGCGGATACTCCCGCGAGATCCGCTGACAGTAAAGCGCTGGTCGTCTACTTTTCCCGTACCGGCGAGCAGTACGGCGTAGGCGTGATCGAAAAAGGCAACACCGCGATCGTCGCGGACATGATCATCGAACAGACCGGAGCGGACAGGTTCGAGATCCTGCCGAAAAACGATACCTACCCGATGACCTACAAAGAGCTGACCGACGTCGCTAAAGAGGAGCAAAACCAAAACGCGCGTCCCGAGATCGCGTCCACGGTCGGGGATCTCAGCAGCTACGATACGATCTATCTCGGCTATCCGATCTGGTGGGGTGATCTGCCGATGATCTGTTATACTTTCCTCGAGAGCTATGACTTCTCCGGGAAGACGATCATCCCGTTCTGTACGCACGAGGGCTCCGGCGACGCCGGAACACAGAGCAAGATCCAATCTGCCGTACCGAACGCTGACGTCAAAGAAGTATTAGCGATCAAGGGAACCGATACACAGAACGATCCCGACAGCGTCAGATCGGCTGTGACCGACCGGCTCAACGGGATGAAGTGATCGTCTGCTTTCTTAAAGAAATATCATACAATAGCAAACACACATTTTCTAAATGAAAATGGAATCCCGGCGCTTTTGTTCAAAATCACCATTTGAAAATATCATTCAAAAGTGATATAATATAACCACAACGTGTAGCGTATGACCGCGTAAGTCCGGTTGGCGTTACACGTTTTCTGTATTATTGGAGGAAATAATAATGACACAGCTTGATGTAATTAAGCAAAAAGTGAATTACCTGTATTCTGTCTCTCCGAAGATCCATATCAATGTCAGAATGAATCATCCGAGACTGGAGCTGAAAAACGATCCGGTAGTGATCAAAGGCGTCTATAAAAACATCTTCACCATAGAAGAATATACGACAGGCGTACCGCGAGTCCACTCCCTGCAGTATGTCGATATCCTGACGGGCAACATCGAGATCATTGAGAAGACTTGACCGAAACGCCTTGAATGTGGTACAATACATTCGATACATAACGACACAAGCAGAGTGGAATTGACCGCTTGATTTTTGATGAAAAACATGATAAAATTCCTATCAATGTGAGTAGCAAAACTGCGTAAGTCCGACATTTCGGGCTTGCGCTTTTTCATTTTTTACGGAGGTATCATATGGAAAAACACTCTTATCTTGCCGAAGAAAAGATCGGCAGGCTCATGCGCAAGTACGCGGTGCCATGCATCATTTCGCTGTTGGTCGGCGCATTGTACAATATCGTCGATCAGATCTTTATCGCCAATGCCGACTATCTCGGCTCTTACGGAAACGCCGCGAATACGGTCGTCTTCCCGTTGACGGTGATCGCGCTCGGCGTCGCCGTAATGATCGGTGACGGCTGCTGTGCGTTCGTCAGCATTTCACTGGGCGCGAACAACAGCGGTAACGCCAAACGCAGCGTCGGTAACTCTATCGTGCTGTGTATCGTCAGCAGTCTGCTGCTGACGGCGGTCTATCTCATCTTCGCGCAGCCGATCCTCACCGCTTTCGGCGGCAGGGTCAACAATGAAACGTTTGAATTGTCAAAGGAATACTTCTTCTGGATCACGCTTGGCGTTCCCTTTTATATGTTCGGTCAAGCGATGAACCCGATCATCCGCGCGGACGGCAGTCCCCGATTTGCCATGATCTCTACCTTGGCGGGAGCGGCGGCAAATATCATCCTTGACCCGATCTTCATCTTTGTCTTTAAGTGGGGTATGATGGGAGCGGCGGTCGCAACCGTGATCGGTCAGATCATCACAGCGATACTGGCAGCGATATACCTTTGCCGCGCAACGGTCATCAAGCCGATCCTCGGCGATCTCCGGTTGAAAGGCAACATCATCAAGCGTACGCTGTCGCTCGGCTTGTGCAGTTTTTTGGCGCAGATATCCCTCGTGGCGGCGATGATGGCGATCAACAATATGATCCGTCAGTACGGCTCGGTCGACCCGATCTTCTCTCAAGAAAAGTACGCACAGATACCGATGGCAGTCGTCGGCATTGTGATGAAGTTCTTCCAGATCGTCATCTCCATCGTCATCGGTATGGCGGCGGGCTGTATCCCGATCGTCGGCTTCAATATGGGTGCGAAGCTCTATAGCCGCGTCAAGAAGCTATTCACAAAGCTGCTGATCACCGAAGTTTGTGTCGGAGCGGTTGCGCTCTTGATCGTAGAGCTCCTCCCCCATCTTCTGATACAGATATTCGGCGCGACCAATGAAAGCGTCTATTACACCGAATTTGCGGTTAAAGCGTTCCGCATCTACCTGTGCATGATCGTGCTCGCCTGCGTGAACAAGGCGACGTTCATCTTTTTGCAGGCGATGGGAAAAGCGGTGGAATCCACCGTGCTTTCCATGGTCAGAGAGATCGTGTTCGGCGTAGGGTTCGCGCTATTGCTTCCAAGATTCTTCGGACTTGACGGCGTGTTGTATTCCATGCCCGTTTCCGATGTGCTGACTTTCATCATCTCACTCTGCTTGATTATCAGGACATATCGTCAGCTCGATACATCGGTTGAGATTGCTGCTTAGTATTACACCGCCCGGAGCGCCCTATCATCAATACCAATTGTAGTTGTAATAATTGCTTCCTGCTCCGATGATAAAGTAGTTCATCATTTGAGCGTATCTTGCCGCATCGATTTCCTCGTCGGTATATTCAAACTCGAATTTTACCGCTCCGGTTGTTCCTGATTTTAGGATTGTGCCGGTTATGATACCGTTTTTTTCTCGACCTCTACGGTCTTCTGGATCTGAGAAGGAGCTTCTCGGAAATCCGCTGACATAATTTTTACAATGCCGTCGCTGTCATACTCGGTTGTGTAAGTGCCGTTGAATCTCGTCCAGTTTTTCTTTGATCCGGACGTCCATTTTGCAAAGTAGCCGGTGTTGATGCTCTTTTTGATTACGCCGTTCTCTGTGAAAATCTGAACCGAATCCATCTCCTCGGCAAATTCTTCAGGAGAAAACTCAGTGCCCGGCGTGTACCTTGAACCCAAAAGAGAAGTAAAATATCCGTCGCCGTTAGCATACTGATAGATGGTGTCGCTTGATCCGCCGCCCTCGTTATCGGTATGGACGTTGTAAACCCTTCCGTTGTTGTACTCGATTTTCGTGGTTTCTTGATCAGCGTCATTCTTTATGACGGAAGTTTTAGGCATATTGTTTTCAAAAGTATATTCAAAAAGTATTTTCGATGAGCTGAGTTCTTCATCGCTGTAAACCTGTTCTATCATCGTGGGATACGCGTTTTGATATTCCACGTTCTGCGTGTAATCCAAGCTCCATTCATTTGTATCATAGTCAGCACAGTACACTTTTACGCTTTTCACAAGTCTGTGTTTTGTTCCGTCAATATCCGTGGACGGGGCTGTATTTACTTCAGCAGCAAAAGCCGGGACCGTGGATGCAAAAAGAGTTGCCGCGCAAATAAGAGCACAAAATATTTTTTTCATTTTTTATTTCTCCGTTTCTTCTGTGTCATATTTTTTACTGTGGTTATATGATAACATCTAATCAAAATATAATCCATATTCAACTCTCCGCCGATCTGTCTGTTTTCGGACAGTTTGCAGAACAGTCGTCTATACTCGGACAGTTTGCAATATAATTGTCTATATCTTGCAATCCGCCGGGAAATTTGATATGATACTAGCATACCGAAGGAGCGTGGATATGATGAGTGAAAGCAAGCACAACCGCAGGACGCAAAGAACCAAAAGGGCGATCTACACCGCGTTTGCCGAGCTGTTGTCCGAAAAGGAGCTGCACAAGATCACCGTGCAGGAGCTGGTTGACAGAGCGGATATCGGACGCGCGACTTTTTACACGCATTATCTTGATATATACGATCTCAACGAAAAAATCGAGGGAGAAACCATGACCGAGATCGCTTATATCGCGCTGGAGCTCGGCGAACAGCCCGCGGAGG
>CADAUE010000119.1 GCA_902790985.1 uncultured Ruminococcus sp. | reverse complement strand
ATTCTATCGACGCTACTCTTGTACAGCGTTACGACGCACAGATGAGCCTGCCCGAGGGCACCATCATCGAGCACGGTGACGTTAACAACGACGGCGAGGTCGATATCATCGACGCTACTCTCATCCAGCGTTATGACGTAGGCATGACTGTTAAGTTCCCGATCGGTGAGAAAGTCACCATCAACGGCTGATCTCTTTAAGAGAATCACGATACATTTTCTGCTCCCCCTGTCCGCAGGGGGAGCTTTTTTGTATTGATAACAGAAAAAATCATGTGCTCGTAGTTGTTATATCCGTAACGCTATCGTATAGCGGAACATCTTCGCGTATTGAAAAGCCGCAGAAGGATACGGATTTCTCAATCACTTTTCCGATCGGGTAACACTCTGACAGCATCCAAAGCTCCGCTCACAAAAATCTCCGATGAAATTTGTAAATAATGACGAATTTAGCTCCCTGCGTCGAAAAATATTGAAATAATTTATAAAAATTATATTGAAAGTTGCAGGAAGATATGATAAAATTTTATTGCAAATAGTATTAGCTTAGGAGGCTTAATATGAAAAAAGTAATCAGTATTCTATTAGTAATGGCGATGCTTACCGCTATTCTGACTGTCTCCTTCAACGCTTTGTCCGTCTCCGATCTGGACGATGATGGTGTTCCCTACGTCCCGTCGGTGAGCGAAGGCATCGCAGCGTATGAGGCTGAGACCGGTGAAGAGGTAGAGACAAAGCGCATCTACTTCCAGATGCCGAACGGCAAGTCCGGTTCTGTGGCGGATGATGACGTTATACTCCATCACGTTGAAGAGACCGACCCCGAAACGGGCAAGGTCATCAAGGAAGCGTATGATGAGGTTGTGATCCATGCCGGTGAAAAAGCTCCCACATGGTACAACGATTATAACGTTCTTAATGGCAAGCACTATGCAGGTATCTACTGGTGGGGCGGTTCCGCGAATCCTCAGGAAAACTACCCCAACGGGTGGTGCGGTTATCGCGCCGAGATCGCCGATGAAGCGCAGGGCATCTACTATGCCGACGTACCCGCTGACGTAAAAACCATCATCTGGAACAACGGCGTCGACGGCGGTACCGATCCCAGCAAGCCGATCTTTTATCTGGCTGCTCAGACCGGTGATACCAACGCCGAAGGCGCTTATCCGGAAGACGACTATGAAACACTGCCTTATGGCGCTCCCGATCCGTGGTACTTCGATAACTGTATCTATGTGATCGATCCCGACCAGGTCGAAATCAATGCCTACTCCGGCCAGCAGGAATGCGGCGCTAACTGGTATGTTTACTACGGCGACGGTTGCTATGGTGCTGAGTATCCCAAAGGTTTTGGCGATACCGAATATCCCGACGGTACCCCCGGCTGGTCCGAGAACGTGGCGGATATCTGCCAAAACCCCGACCACTTCAAGAACGGCGTCCACGTAGGCTATCAGCCCGATGAGGATCCGACCGAGCCCGCAACTGAGCCTGCGACCGAGCCCGCGACGGAGCCTGCAACCGAGCCTGCAACTGAGCCCGCAACTGAGCCTGCGACCGAGCCTTCGATCGTGCTCGAACCCAACAAGCTCTATTTCGATACCAACGGTACAGGTTGGGAGATGGGCGCTAGGGATAAGGTTGCGTTCCATATCTTCGGCGGTGACCTCGAGAACGGTCTCGAATGGGGCGCTAAGAAGTCTCAAGGTACTGCGACCGTCGGTGCGGACGGCGTCTTTGAGATCGATCCGGTGAACGGTAAGCAGGCCTATACCCTCAACCCCGGCGTTCAGTACAAGATCATCTTTACCCATGTCGTCAGCAACAACTGGAAGGAACAGACCTATGATCTGCTCTTTACGACCGATTGCCTCGGCCACATCGCTTACTGCGACGGTACCGTTTACGAGAATCCTGTAGACAGCTCCAAGAAGGCCCTTGCCGCTTTCTGGAAGGATATGGATGCTTCTCAGTACGGTCCTGTGCTCCAGATCTCCTCGATCGGTAACGTGGTCGGTACCTGCCCCGAAGCCGGCAGAACTCCCGAATCTATCTTCAATGATTTCTTGACCGTTGTTGACAGCGTCACCGGCGTTACCACTTATGCGAACGCGTATCACTATACGGTAGAGTCCGGCACCAAGACCGACCAGAAGATGATCGACGATATCGGCGCCGGTTTAGGTCTGACCAAGCAGCAGGTCTATGACGCGTTCACCAACAACGAGGTTGAGACTACATGGGATTATACCGTTTCTACTCTGCCCGGCGACGTCGTTATCCCGACTGAGCCTGTAACAGAGCCTGAGACCGAGCCTGTTCACGTTCATACACTGGGCCAGCCCGTACAGGAGAACGTGAAGCCCGCTACCTGCACTGCGGAAGGCTCCTATGACGAGGTCGTATACTGCACCGAGTGCGGCGAAGAGCTCTCTCGCACCTCCAAGACGAGCGACAAGACCCCTCATCAGCTGCAGTATGTTGCCGCTAAAGAAGCTACCGCTACCGCTGACGGTTGGAAGGCTCACTACAAGTGTTCGGAATGTAATAAGCTGTTCTCCGACGCTACCGGCACCCAGGAAGTTACCTGGGATCAGCTCGTCATCAAGTATGTAGCTCCCACCCAGGCGCCCACCGATCCTCCCACAGAGCCTGTGGTCACAGGTACTCTCGGCGACGCTGACGGAAACGGCGTGGTCGATATCGTGGACGTTACCTTTATCCAGCGTGCCGACATCGGCATCATCACTCCCGATGCGGCGATGATCAAACGCGGCGATGTCGATAAGAACAACAAGCTTGAGATCCTTGATGCTACCAGGATCCAGCGCTGGCTTGTTGATATCGACGAAGGATTCGGTATCGGCAAAGCGATTTGAGTTCTTTGACAGCATGTAACGCATTTTCGCTCCCCCTGTTCGCAGGGGGAGCTTCTGTGTTCCGAGAAAAAATAATAACGGAACATATACGGTAAAAATAATTCGAAATAAGAATAAAAATGATTCTTTTGACAAAATACACAAAAGTGAGCTGAAAATTCCTATTAAAAAATAAACAATAATCGTTGAATAATGCGAAAAGATATGTTAAAATTATATCGTCTAAAAATATATCCCGAGGAGGATTAACATGAAAAAGATTATCAGCATGTTGTTGGTTATTGCCATGATGTTGACTTTGCTTACTGTCGGCATAGCCACAACAACCGCCGCTGAAACAGCGACCATCACGATTTACGGTCTCGACGGTTCCACCAACACCGAAGAATTCAGTGTTGGCGACGAGTTCACTGTGTACACGACCCTCGACGTTTCCGCTTCTGTCAGCAACGGATTGATCGGTTCGGTGCAGGGTTCTCAGACCTATTCTTCCGATGTTCTCGAGCTGGTTGACGAGATCAGCGGCGCCTACGGTGAGATCGCAGATACCATCAAGGTGTTCCCTGTCACCGGTAACGCATCCATGGCAAACGGCGCGACTGCGGGCGTGATCAAGTACCTTGCTTCCGCTCCGAGCGTCGACAATGCGTTCAAGTTTGATTCCCCTTATTCGAAGCTTATCGTTACCACCTATAAGGTAAAGGCTGCCGGTACAGGTGAAGTCAAGAACGCTCTGCGCAACCTTGCTGCAGCCGACGATAACCTCACCCGAATCGTATTTGAGGGTGAGACCCAAAGCGGCATGAGCTTTGAAGGCGGTGCGTATTTTGAGGATCCCCGCCCCGCGATCGACCATGCAGAGGTCACCGTTTACAGCCTTGACGGCAGAAAGGTCACCAAGAGCTTCAACATCGGTGACACTTTCACAGTTTACACGACCCTCGATGTTTCTTCTTCTATCGAGGACAGCCAAGTCAGCTCGATCCAGGCCGTACAGAAATACACTTCTTCCGTCCTTGCTTTGGAAGATGCGGTTGACGACGAAGGCATGATCACCGATAAGGACAAGGTGTTCCCGATCACGAAGGATGCTACACAAGCTGTTGCCGGCAAAGGCTTCATCAAGTACAGCGTTGCTACTGCGGGCGGCTTCACTTTTGATTCCGAAGAGTGCCAGCTGATTACCACCACCTATAAGGTAATCGCTAACGGTTATGCGGACATCACCAACAAGATGGTCGTTTTGGCGGCTGCTGACGAGGATGTTACCCGTATCGTATTCGGCGGCGAGCTCCAGCCCGGCATGAGCTATTCTATGCCTGCTTCTTTCGAGATCGGCGAGTTCCCGACCGAGCCTGTGAGCGACAAGCTGAAGGTCACCATCGTGAACCCCGACGGCACTACCGAGGCCAAGGAGTTCAGTGTCGGCGATGCCTTCACTGTTTACACGATGCTCGATGTGACTTCTTCTATCGCAAACGGACAAGTCGCCGGCATTGACGGCACCCAGACCTACGCCGCCAATAAGCTCGAGCTTACCGACGCTACCTCCGGTACATATCATGAGTTTACCAACAAGTCTGCGGTATTCCCCGTACTGGGCGATGCAGCGGTTGCGAGCGTTAACAACGGCACCATCAGCTTCAATGCTTCCAAGCCCGATGTCAACAACGGCTTCAAGTTTGACGGCTCTAAGCTGATTGTTACCAACTATACGGTTAAGGCAACCGGTACCGCTACGATCAAGACTACTCTCAAATCTCTGATCGCGGCAGATTCTGATCTGACCAAAATCGTTTACAAGGGTGTGACCCAGTCCGGCAAGAGCTATATAATGCCTTCTTCTTTCACCGATCCCACCGCTCCTACCCAGCCGGCAACCGAGCCCGAGACTCAGCCTGCGACTCAGCCGGAAACTCAAAAGCCGACTCAGCCTCAGACTACCGCTAAAGTAACGATCTACGGTATCGACGGCAAGGCTACCACCAAAACCTACAGCGTCGGTGATAATTTCACCGTATACACTACCTTTGATGCCAGCAAAGCTGCTGAAGATAGTATGATCGGTTCCATCAGCGCGTATCAGTCCTTTACTGACAGCGTCGTGAAATCAACTGATAAAGTGAACAATATCGGTGTTGTTACCGATCTTAATTCTATGTTCCCGATCTTCAAGGATAAGGCGGTTGCTCGTATCACAGATGGTTTGATCAAGTACAACGCTTCTACTCCGAACATCGGCGATGGCTTTAAGTTTGAGAATGACAAGGCTCTGCTGATCGTTACCAATTACACCGTAGTTGCTGCAGGCGA
>CADAUE010000118.1 GCA_902790985.1 uncultured Ruminococcus sp. | reverse complement strand
GAAGTGACAGGCGCCAGCCTGTCTGCGTCTCCCGTCGCGCTATCCGAAATATATCACTAATATCTGATTAAATCTTTTTATCAAGGATTAGTATGAAAAACAGGAGCCCCTTTCGGAACTCCTGCTGCTGTCTTGATTTATGCAGGTTCGACGATCTCGGTCGGCTCGGTCGGGACGATGTACTCGATCCTCTCGCCCGATGATAAGTAGTCGCTGATGACATTGCCGCGCGGTCCGACACAGCGGACAGCGTAGCTGTAGTGCCAGCCGGGGTTGACGTCGGTATCGGTGACCGAGGTCGTATCGGTCAGCGTGAGCGGCTTCCAGACGTCGCCCGCGCCGAGGTAGCAGACTTGATACCGCGGGACGTCTTCGACCGCGTTCCAGCTGATGCGGATGCCGTCTGCGGTGTTTTCAAGCGTCAGCGCTTCGGGAGCGGAGACGCCGGTGTAGGTGTATTTCCAACCGTCCTTGTTGTAGTCGCTGATGAAGCTGCCCTTGTCGTTGACACAGCGGACGGTGTAGATGTACTCGGTATTCAACGCGACGACGTCATCGACACAGCTTGTGTCGGCCGTTTCGGCAAAGCGGGTCCAAGATCCTTTGGCATTCTTGTAGTAGACGCGGTATTCGGTCGCGCCCTCGACCGCGTTCCAGCTCAGATGTACGCCGTCTGCCTTTGAGGTCAGTTCGGTGATCTCGGGAGTGGCTACGCCCTCGAAGGTTGTTTTCCAACCGCTTTTGTTGTAGTCGCTGACAAAGTAGCCCTCGTCGTTGATACAGCGCACGGTATAGGTGTAGCTGTTGCCCGCGGTGACGACGTCGTCAAAGAACTCGGTGCCCGCCGTCTCACCGATGCGCGCCCAGCTGCCGTCCGATCGCTGACAATAAACGCGGTATTTTGCGACGCCGTCGACAGCGTTCCATGTCAGACGGACGCCGTTAGGCTCGCTCGTAAGCGAATCGATCTGAGGTGTGTCAACGCCGGTGTAGGTGTATTTCCAGCCGTTCTTGTTGAAGTCGCTGATGAAGTCGCCGTCCTTGTCGACGCAGCGTACGGTGTAAGTATAGGAGCCGCCGTTCGAGATCTCTTCGTCAAGATAGGAGGTCGAGGCGGTCTCTGTCATGCGCGTCCAAGATCCCTTGCTGTTTTTGAAGTAGACGCGGTACCTTTCAACACCGTCGACGGGCTTCCATGTGATGTTCACGCCCTGCGGCGTGCTTTTCAGCTCGGTGATCTCGGGGACAGCCGCTTTGGTATAGGTATGCGTCCAGCCGGACTTGTTGTGTTCGCTGATGAAGTTACCGTACTTGTCGATACAGCGTACAGTGTAAGTATAGGTATTGCCGTTGCGGACGTCGTCGTCGAGATAGGTGGTAGAGGCGGTCTCTGCCATCCTCGTCCAGCCTCCGGTATTGTTTCGATAGTAGACGCGGTATTTGTACGCGCCCTTGACCGCGTCCCATTTGATGCGGACGCCGTCCGAAATGCTCTTGATGGAGGTGACAGAGGGGGTGTCCACCTTGATCGGCGCGTAGAATCGGTAGATGCGGTAGCCTGAACCTGTGCGCTCGCCCGAGTCCTTGAACACGTGGATGGTCTCGTCCTCGGAGATACCGGGTGAGTGGCTCCACTGTACCGCGTACCAGGTGCTTTTGCAGCTGACGCGCTCGGCGTCGGAGCTGAAGTAGCTGTGGTTGGTTCTGGGACTGCTGCCCGCCCAAAGATCCGAAGCGGAGGGAGCGCTCTGCTCGCGGTAAACGCCGTGACCGCTGCTGTTCAGTACGATCGTACCCTCACGCTTGTCCCACGCGTTCATATCGTCGGGGTTGTCTAGAGCCGCCTGCGCTTTGGCTTTGCTGTCAAAGATACAGTATTTGGTGCCGAACCTGGTGCCGCTGCCGCCCGAGGGGGTGTCGATATGCAGCTCGATGTTGTTCGGTTGGGTGACCTTCGCGACCCACAGACCTCTGCAGTCGCCGATCGCATGGACCTCACAGTAGCGGTTGCGCTCGCCGGCACTGTCCCAGTAGATGAAGTCCTCGGGGCTGTCGCCGTAGAAGATAGCGTTGTGGTTGTCGGATGAACCGTATATCCACATCAGATCGCCTTTTTCAAGAATACCCGATTCATAGGCGTCCTCGATGGAATCGAACCAGACGCGGTAAACGCCGTAATCCGACCACGCAACAGGTACCTGCCACATGACTTTTAGACGGCTGATCTGTTCGCTCGACGCGCCCGAGTGGACGGCGGACTTGTACAGGACATGCCAAACAAAGCCGGTACAGTTAAGCGCCGCGACGCCGGGAGTATCGTACGCACCGCGCGCACCGTCGCAGTCGCCGCGCGGATTGCGGTGGTCGTTGTGAGCATAGGGGGTGCCCAGATAATAATCGGGGTTGGAGCTGTCTGCGTCGTGGTCATCCATCCACTTCATGTAGACGTCATAGTCGATACCGAACGCCTGCAGAAACGTGCGATAGCCGTAAAGCTGCCCGACACTGTAATTGTAGCCGTTCCAGCTTGCCGCGCTCGCCTTAGGGACGGCGGGTACGACGCCGACCGTCAGAACGGTCACTACAAGGATCGCCGCGAGAAGCAGCGATACGTTTTTTTTGATGATTCGCATTTCTACACTTCCTCATTATATAGAAAAATATTTACACGCTAATAGTTTACCATACCGAAATCATTTTTACAATCTATTTTGACAAGATTCTCGGAAAAAGTCCGAACACAGTCAACCGAGATGTTGACTTTTGTCAGCGGTTGGCGTAAAGTATAAGTAGTATTGAATGAGGTGATCCTATGAAAAGAGTATTCAAACACAGCCTGAGCCTGTTGCTTACGCTGACGCTGTTGTTCGGTATGGCGATGATCCCCGCCTCTGCGGCGCCCGAGGTGGCAGAGGGCTATCTCTATGTCAGAGAGGACTTTATCGACGACTACGGCTTCAGCCGCGCGGTACAGGATGTCCTCAACGAAGCGAAACGAGTAGCGACAGAGGATCTGCCCTATACGGTCGTAGTCCCGAAGGGCACCTATGATATGCGATACGGGTTGAAAATCTACAGCAACACGATCCTCGACCTGCGCGGTGTTACGATGGTGCGCGAGGGGGTCGGCGCGGGCAATATGCTGCGCGTCGGCGCGGAGGATTCGATCAGCTCGGGCGTGACAGGATACGCGTATGAGAACATCCGTATCATCGGCGGCACCTTTGACGGCAACATGGGTGAGAACACCATCATCAAAGCGTTCCATACCAAAAACTTTGTCATGGACGGTGTGACGGTGATCAACGAAAAAGAGGGTCATATGATGGAATTCGCGGGTGTGGACGGTTTAACCATCCGCAACTGTGAGTTCAAGGATCAGTACCTCACCCCCGGCAACTACGGCTATGAGGCGATCCAGCTGGATGTTTTGCAGGACTTCCATGTCACGAACGCCAGATCGGAGGATTTGCCGAACACCAACGTGCTGATCGAAAACTGTTCTTTCGACAACATGCCGCGCGCGATCGGCTCCCACACGGCGGTGCATAACCGTCCGCATGACAATATCGTTATCCGCAATAATACGTTCACCAACATGGGCAGTATCGCGGTACAAGGTCTCAACTGGACGAACGTCGATATCCACTCGAACTATATCAACAATTCGCCGCGCGGTATCACCGTGTATGCCGAGCCCGGCGGCTGCACCTATCTGCCGAGTACCCTCGCCAATGAGGGCGGCACCTCTACCCACGCGCCCGACAGCTATCAGACGCCCGGGAAAGCGAATATAAAAATCTATTATAACGTACTGAATAATATCGGTACAAAGGACGATATCTATGCTTCCTATTCGAGCCAGGGTATCGCCGTACTGGGAGAAAAGCTCAGCGCGAGATCTCCTGTCGAAAGCTCTGACAAGAGCGGCGGTCTGCCGGCGGGAGACTACTACCTCGACGGCGTATCCATCCACGATAATATCATCGATGTGCGCGGTAACGGCATTCGTCTGGAGGATGTGCGCAACGCGTCTGTCACAGACAACGCGATCTACTGCTCCAAGAACACCGTCCATACCAACGACAATTACTACGGTATCGTCGCACGCGGTAACGCGAGCTGCTCGACGGTCAGTTACAATGTGATCGTGAACGCCGAGGTCAACGGTATCCAGCTTGACGGCAGTAACGGCGGCAGTGTCACAAAGGTCAGATTCAACCGCATCGTGGGCACCGGTAAGTACGGTATCGGCATCTATGATATGAACATCGACAAGATCGACGATAACGATATCTCGAGCACCAAGAATATCGGATTGTTCATGGATGGCTCCAAAGCCAACAACATCCGCTGGAACCGTATCCGCAATTGTTCACAAGAGGGTATCTGGATCACCTCTACCAGCACGGCGAGTATGATCATGAGCAATACGACCGTGGGCTGTTCCGGTGACAATTCCTTCGGCAGGAATACCGTGGAGTCACATTATTCTTCCGCTTCCGCGCTGACCGATTTCTTCATCCCATGGGATACGAAGGATTACTCCGGCGCGAAGATGGGCGTGGGTACGATCTTCCACATCGCTCCCGACGTCCGTCCCACCAACGCGATCGCGTCCTTTACCTACACCAGCAGCAACGAGAATGCCGTTATAGTCGACGCTTACGGCATGGTTTACGCGATAGCGGAGGGTCAAGCGACGATCTCGGTGAGGTCCAATAACGGGATCACCAAAAAATATGTGGTCACGGTCGAAGGCGATACCGGCAAAGTCACCCATCTGAGCTCTCCGCCTGCCGCTCCCGTGCTGATCCTCGGCGACGCCGACGGTAACGGCGCGGTGGAATCGATCGACGCGACTATTATTCAGCGTGCGATCAACTATATGGAGGTGCCTGTATCCGATTATACGCTCAGCCACGGCGATGTGGACAGGAACTCACTGCTGGAGCTGACGGACGTCACCTATATCCAGCGTTATCTTGCGGGCTTCAATGTTCCTTATTCGATCGGATCAAAAATATCGTAATATAATCAGAAGAGGCTGCCGCAGGATCGCGACAGCCTCTTGTTGGTTATACTAAGTAGCAAAAAAAGCTTTAAAAAGGTATTAGCGGAGAATTTCGCATAACAAGGCGGAGGGCGCAGGCAGGCTTGAGGTGTTGTCCAAATCTTTGATTTGGCTAACAACACCCATGCAACAACAC
>CADAUE010000117.1 GCA_902790985.1 uncultured Ruminococcus sp. | reverse complement strand
GATTCGCCTTGACATAAGCCATAGCGCGGGCTTCCTGTTCGGATGCGGGAGCGTCGCCGATGCTTTCGTCCAGGATGAACGCAGCCGCCTTGGGAGCGACAGGAGAAACGATCGCCTCGGGCAGGGCGTACACGAGATCAGCGCCGGAGGTAGCGCCCGCAAGCGCGATATAGACAGCGCCGACCGCCGTACCGGACACGACAGCGATCTTCGCGGTGGTAGCGTCAGCGTAGACGGAGATCAACGCGGAAGCGTCGTTAAGGCAGGAGAACTTCTCAGCGTCAACGATGGTGATGACCGGAAGAGAAAAAGCGTCGCAGAAGCGAACGTGCTTCATGATCTTCTTCGCACCGTCACAGTCGATCTCGCCGCCCTTTGTGACAACGATGCCGACAGGGTAGCCGTTCACTCTGCCGAAAGCGGTACAGACAGGTTCGCCGTACCCTCCGCCAACACACAAAAGGCTGTTTTCATCGGCAAAGAACTTCGGCAGCTTATCGGGATCCGCATAAGACGGAACGCTCTCGAAAGCCGGCGCGGGCTCGAGGTTATTGGCAGGGAAATAACCGAGCAGCTTCTTTGCCTTATCGACACAGGCTTCATAGCCCTCACAGATAAAGGAAACCGCACCATCTTTGAGGTTATCATCAGCGGCAGCGTTCGCACCGGTGGTATCAACACCGAGCTTTGCGTCTTTTTCCATGATGACATAGTCAGCAGACGCCGCAATCAGCGCGGAGGTACCGAGACAGTTGCCCAGCACGACCGAGATCTGCGGTACAACGCCGCTGAGCTTAGAGCTCTTGCGCAGGATATCGCCGTAAGCGGAGAGCAGGTCATACTTCTGTTCCAGTCTGCCGCCGATAGAATTATAGAAGCCGACTAACGGAGCGCCGGTCTTCAGCGCCGCGTTATAGAGCTTAGTGATCTTCTTCGCCTGCGCCTTGCTCATCGCGCCGCCGCATTGATCGACGTTCTGCGAGAACGCAAAGACAGGTACGCCGTCTACCGTGCCGAATCCGGTCACAGCCTCGGCGTTGCCGTCAGCGCTCTTTAAGTAAGCGTCAGTCTCCTGAAAACTGCCGTCGTCAAAGAACGCGTTCAGTACATCGTAGGATGAATACTTCTCAGTACTCACAAACATTCCCCCTATATCGGAGTTGAACCTCTGTAAATCATTGATTCACAATATCAACTGCCACAAATTTATTCATTGTATATTATATAACAAAGTTAAAAGAATTACAAGGATAAATGAGCAAAATCCGGCAAAAAAATAACTCCCTTTA
Organism: uncultured Ruminococcus sp.; assembly: GCA_902790985.1. GTDB lineage: Bacteria > Bacillota > Clostridia > Oscillospirales > Acutalibacteraceae > Ruminococcoides. The sequence continues at coordinate 3,961 of CADAUE010000117.1, read as the reverse complement.
GAAAAGGGAGCCGCTATCAGTTGTGCTGATGGTTCAGTATTTTGGAGAGATCGCTCTTCATGATACCGTCCTTCATCGAAAAACGCACCGTCTCAAGCGTCGGGTACAGCGCGGGATTCTCACACTCCACATAAAAGCAGGAGTGATTCAGCCCGTAAGAGCCCAGCGCGCGGATGATCGTATCGAGGATCGCGTAGGTGGCGTTATCAAGGCTTTGGGGATCGGTCAAAGGGATCAGCTCGGTGATGACGAGGATATAGCCCCTGTGATAGAACCTGACGTAGCCGCAGGGCGTATCATCAAGAAAAGCGTTGAGCGCCTTGGTCTCATTGTTTTCATTATTCGGATCGGGTTTGATAACTAACATATATCCTCCGTTACTTCATGCAGACAGCTGCAGCCTGTCCTATAGCAAAGAACCGATATCAAAATTCTCGTTGGGGTTCGGATCGGCAGAGAGCTTACGCACCTCGATATCGGTCAGATCGCGGTACATACCCGAGCGCAGTCCGCCCAGCTTTACGCCGCCGATCGCGGTACGCTTCAACAATGTGACCTCCAAGCCGACCGCCGCGCACATCTTGCGGATCTGACGGTTTCTGCCCTCTCGGATGACTACCTCCAGCACACAGCGTTCATTATCCTTGTCCCTGCTCACGACGCGCACCTGCGCCGGAGCGGTCTTTCTGCCGTCGATGACCACTCCGCCCTCGAGCTTTGCGACCTGTTCGTCGTTGATATTCGGGCGCACGGTCACGCGGTAGACCTTGTTGACATGCTTTTTCGGATGCATGACATGGTTGGCAAATTCGCCGTCGTTCGTCATCAACAGCATCCCCTCGCTGTCGCGGTCAAGTCTGCCGACAGGATACAGCCTAACGTCGATATCCTTGATCAGATCGGCGACACACCTTCTTCCGCGTTCATCGCTCATCGTGGTGAGCACGCCGCGCGGTTTGTTGAGCATGATATAGCGAAGCTTCGGCTTTGCCGTGCCGGTAACGCGGCGTCTGCCGACATATACCTTGTCGTTGTACGGATCGACCTTGTCGCCGATCTGCGCGACCTTGCCGTTCACTCGCACGCGACCCGCCGCGATCAACTCTTCACTTTTTCTTCTTGACGCTACGCCGCAGTCGGCGAGCATTTTCTGCAATCTGACTAACTGTGCCATGAATTCCTTATCCTTAACAAATCTTTGAGCCACTCGAAAAAGCCGCGCTTCCTATCGTCATACGCGACGCTCTCGCTGTAATACAGAGGGCTTTCCCCTATCACGCTGCCATTAATAGTATAGACTACCTTACCTGCAACCGTCCCCTCTTCTGTGGGAGCATAAACGAACGGCGGTAAAAACACCTGTGTTTTGATACTGTCGCCATCCTTTTTCGGCACGATTAGGGGCTGCGCGTCGTCTGAATACAGCTTGACATCATCCGCCGTTCCGCCCATAACACGGATAGAATGATCTTCGTCTGTCGGCGTGACAGCTGTATAGTTCTCAAAGCCGTATTCATACAGCGCGATATGATCGTCCCAGTCGTCGGGATCGTCGAGGGTTACCGCGATCAATGTCATCCCCTCACGCTTTGCCGCTGACACAAGACACCTGCCGCTTTGATCGGTATAGCCGGTCTTGCCGCCGATACAGTCGTCATACAATCGCAACAATTTATTGTGGTTCGTATAGGTAACGAAGCGATCCGCGGGATAGACGAAATGCACCTCCATCGAGGTCTGCGCCGTGAGATAGGCAAAGTCATCGTTCTTGAGAGCATACGCCATCAGCAGCGCCATATCATGCGCCGTGGAGTAATGCTCCTCCTCGTCAAGTCCGCTCGGCGTGACAAAGTGCGAGTTCGTCATGCCGATCTGCCGTGCTTTTTCATTCATCAGCGCGGCAAAAGCATCGATGCTGCCCGCGATACCGATCGCCGCAGCGTTGGCGGCGTCGTTGCCGCTTTGCATCATCATACCGACCGCGAGATCATACAGGCGCACCTTCTCGCCGATCCTCAGATACATGGAGCTGCCCTCAGCGACCATTTCTTCGGTGAACTCCACCACACGGTTCTCGTCTGCAGCCGCTTCCAGCGTCAAAAGCGTCGTCATAATCTTTGTCGTCGACGCCATCGGCAAGCGCGTATCCTCGTCTTCGGACAATAACACTTTACCGTTATCCGCACAATACAGCACGAACGCCGTCGCGGAGGTATCGACCTCTTCGGCGCATACCGGTATCACGGACAGAGAGAGGATCGCATATGACAGCAAAAAGCAAAATAACTTTTTCATACCATCACCCTCTACAGTATACGAGGGATAAAGGCACGATATGAATCAGATCAAGCGTCGAAGCTGTCGAGATCCTTTTCGAGATCGGTCTTATTGGGCTGATCCTTCTTGATGAAGGAAGAGATCTTGTCAAACGCCTCGGGGATCATACCGACGATGCGGTCAGCCGCGCCGTCGTACTTCTCGATCGGGATGAACTTGACATTACCCTTGACGATGCTGAGAAAGCCGATCGGCTGGATGGTAACGCCCGCGCCGGAGCCGCCGCCGAAGCAGTCGCGGTTTTCTTTCTTCGTAGGCAGATCGGAGCCGCCGGACGCGAAGCCGTAGCTGACCTTCGACACGGGGATGATGGTCGTGCCGTCGGGAGCCGTGATCGGATCGCCGATGATGGTATTGACGTCGATCAGTTCCTTGATCTTCTTCAAAGAAGTGTCTAACAGACTGTTGATCGGATGTTCGCTCATGTTTACATCTCCTTTTATCTATTGCCGTTGCTGTCGCAACAGCCGCAAAATTACAGTTTGATTCTGACGATCAGCAGCTTGACAGCCGCCTTGATCGCCTCCCACACGACCCAGATCAATCTGAGGTACACATGCACGTCGGCATATGCCGATGTAGGCTGATCGGGATCGAATATCGGCTCAACCGACACATGATATTCCTTACAGACCGTCGCGGCAGTGATGACGTTGACAGCGGGATACAGCACGGAACAGACCCTGCCGTAGTTGACAGCCACCTCGGACGCGTCCTCACCCGACAGAGTGATACCGACGATCAGCTTCTTGAACACGATATGGGAGAAGATGCCCTTCAGCACTCCTACAGCGATCCCGGCAAGGGATGAGAACAGGGACAGCAGTCCCGTCACACCCTTCTTGTCCTTGATCTTTGTGAGGATATTGGGCTTTTTCTCTTTTTCTTTCTTTTTCTTCTCGGGCTTCTTTTCCTGCGGTTTTTTCTCCTTAGGCTTTTCTTCCTTCTTCTTCGGCTTCTCCTTCTTCTTTTTATCCGGAGAGAGAAGCGTGATCTTGATGAAAAGCACCTTTAATATAAGCGTCAGCGTCTCGTTATAAAGCGCGAGCGCTTCGATGGGTATCACAAGGACAAACAACAGCAGCGCCAGGATACCGAGAAGGATATATAAGAATACCAAGTTATTTACCTTCTACAGCTTCGGCGACGATCTCTTCGACCGAAGCGGTCACGGTATCGTCGGAGCTTTCAGCAGATTCTTCGGATTTTTCTTCGTTATCTTCAAAGATACTCAGCTGTTTTCCCCTATCGCCCTTGTCCTCATCCTTCGGGATAGGCGGGAGCTCTTCGAGAGAGCTGATCGAGAAACAGCGCAAAAAGTGGTCGGTCGTACCGTAGAGGAGCGGTCTGCCGGGCAGCTCCAGTCTGCCTTGCTCCTCGATCAGACCCTTAGTCGTCAGCGAACCGATAACGCCGGAGCAATCAACGCCTCTGACCTGTTCGACAAAGCTTTTGGTGACAGGCTGGTTATACGCGATGACCGCCAGCACCTCCATCGCCGCCTGTGACAGCGGGATATTGCGGCGCAGATCCATCGCCTTTCTGACCTGCGGAGCGTACTTTTTCACCGAAACCATCTGGTAACTGTCGAGCAGCTTGATAATAGTGATACCCCGGTCAAGGG
>CADAUE010000116.1:2002-9420 GCA_902790985.1 uncultured Ruminococcus sp. | reverse complement strand
AAAAGCGCGCGTGCTCGTTGACGATAAGCCTGAGGCGCTTCTCAATCTTCCCGAAGCAAAGAATTATTATAAGTAAGTAACTAATAACCGCATACTCATTCGTTAGTACAGCAAGTTCGCAGATACAGAGGTTTGCAATGAAAAAGAGCGATGAACTGAGGCGTAGGACTCGGAAATTGATTGCTAAAAATTTAATAATTTTAGTAGCGCTCGTCGTCGTTGCATTCGTGGGGGCATATTCGTGGTTCAAGGCTGATCCTAACGCGCATACAAACGGTCTTAACATCAAAGCGACCGCTCCGAACGGACTCGAGTACTTTATTGTTGCGCCATCTAATAAAACGGTCACTAACGGTTATTACGATATCAATACATGGATTAGCTTATATAATAACAACCATCGCCTTGAACCCGGTTTTCAGGAAAAATCCTGGCATCAAGGTAGTTTGACTTTTGATTTCTCTGATCCTGAATTCGGCTTTTTGTCCGATCTGTTCTTGTGTGAGACCACAAGCGACGGTTCTACTTTCAAGATCCCGACACTGATCCAGTACGGCGATATCGCCTATGTTGATACGACAGCTGATTTTGAGGATGCGGTAGCGAACGAAAACTATATGTCTTTTGATATATACTTCCGCAGTAAGACTAAGAACGACGTCAAACTGTTACATACATCTTCATTGGCTCCCGCTTCAGAACCAAGCACCAATAATGAGGACGCGATGAAGAATGCCGCGATCGGCGCTGTCAGAATGGCAGTGTTTAACGGTAGCACACGCGAGTTGCTTTGGATCCCCGCTCCGTGTATCTGGTATGAGGGAACGAGTGCTGATACGCTCCATTTGAATTATACCGGCAGCACGGCAGGTACCTTTAAGCCCGGCGGTAATGTGACCGTTTCCGGCGATACGATCTCGCTCACCGGTGACGCTACCAATGAGCATTGGTATTATAATGCTTCAAAGGCTCGTGTAAAAGATACCGGTACGGATCTTAAAGCTAGCACAGCCGGTGATTATCAACTCGGTGTTGACTCAGCAGCCGATTTATCCGTGGTCACGTTAGATGATTCGAATTACGATTCTGTCAACGGTTATTATTACAATCGTATCCGCGTGAATATGTGGATCGAGGGCGAGGACGCTGAGTCCCGACTCAAGTTCGTTGGCGGTCAATTCAATATGGCGTTGAATTTTGACGTTGACGATTAATCAGTTTTTTATCCGGGTCGTCATCAAAACAAGATGATGTTATCCTTTACAAGAAAAAAGCTTTTGCATAGTCTTTTAAGACTGTGAGTACTGATCCGTATTATATTTGATTAGGAGGTGAAGCATCATGGATTTGAAGATTCTTTTCAAGGCGTTTGCCGAGAAAGCAAAACAGAATAAGAGATTTGGTCAAAAGCTCGCAAAAACATATGTTTCACTATTCCTTGTTATGATACTTGGTGTCAGCTCGACCTTTGCATGGTTCGCACAGCGCAAGGCGGCCTCTATCCAGGCGAACAACCTCGAATTCCAGTCTGCTTCCTCATTGCGTATCAACAAAGATAAATCCGCTTCTAACATTATCCGTATCGATAAAGCGGTTTTGGATGAAGCATCCAGTATGGACGGCAGAAATATCTATTTCCCGTTGGATAAATCATTTACCGCCAACACTGATGATATGCGTTTCCGTGAGGGCAACAAGGGTGATGAGAATGTCCGTTATGTATACAAGGACTTCGACCTCAAGGGTACCTCCGGCAACACCCCTGTTTATATCAAGAGTTATGAGATCAAGGTCGAAGAAGCGGATGATCCGCATGATTCCGAAGTCAATGCGACCTATCACGATCAGCTGAAGATCGGTTATGATTCTCAGGGTAGACCGAATTCTCAGACGCTTACGCCCGATCATTGCCCGATCAGACTGGCTTTCATCTCTGACAGCGGCGACAAGCCCAAGGTGATCGATCCCTCTGCACAGGTCGTCGATTACGTCGACAATTCCGACGCGGTCGCTATGATCGATGAGAACGGCGTTCCCACCACCAAGAACACATATAATTACGGTTCTTCCAATTCTTTCTCAACCTATTATTACGGTAATACCCCGCTGTTTGTCATTCCCGGCGGTGACAGCTTGAGGATTGCGATAAGTATATCGGTAAGAAGATCTCTGTCGATATCGACATCGAGAGTAATTTTGCCGAGATGGAGACCATTACCTTTTATGATGATTCTCAACCGGATAATACCGGCGGTCAGGCGCACTGGGTATCGAACGACGATCCGATCGTCGCCTGCTCCTATGAGGATCCCTATTCGGATGAAACTCTCAAGCGTTGGAAGACGGTCATTATGACAAAGACCGCTGATTACACATGGAAGTGTAAGATACCGAAGAAGGTTATCACTAAGATTTCATTCTATCGACTATCCCGAGCGAACGGTTCCACTCAGGGCACGATCTATAACGCATGGCATACGACGGAGGATATCTCCACATGGGTCACGGCTTCCAGTATCCCGAACAACTGGTACAGGACCGGTAAACAGGATCTGCAGACGACCCGTCAGTATACACAGGACGGCAACAGATATAACGCTCTGGTATACACGGCTGTTCACGGTAACGGCTACAGCGAGACTGATGTTACATCTGAGCGACTCGCCCCCTGCGTCGGCTACTGGAACTATTCCGGCGGCTCCGGCGGTGGCGGAACAGTTACTCCGACCACACCCGGTGGTGGCGGAGGAGGCAGTACAGCAACCTCTTACAGCATTACTGTCAATGTCAGCACTGCTAACAAGGAATGGATCTATAGGGATGTCGATCAATACGGTAGTAACCTTTGGTTCTGGACACAGGACGGCGGAAACTACCAGTTGGAAAAAAATGGCTCCAACTATTTCACATGGAGTGGTAACTTAGCCGCAAATGATGAGATCGTCGGTTTCTATATCACGAACTCTTCCGGCAACGGATATAAAGACTTCTCTGTTTCTGCAACTCATGTGGTAACGGCGAACTGGAATGTCAATTATTATGTCGATAATGATGATAAGATGATTCTTAACTCATAATTACGATTTGTCATTTCGAGGGTAATGTCCGTGGCAATCTCAACCTAAATAAACCAAGGGGGTGATACAATTGAATAACATGCGCAATAAGCTCCTGTCGATCATCACCGGCAAGAATCGCGTCAAGAATCTTGTGATTTCAGTTGTCATCCTCATTGAAGTGATTGCGATCGCAATGGTTGCGTCCTACGCATGGGTCGAGACGGTTTCTTCCATTAAGATCGCGACCCGAAACGCGGCAAACCAAGAAGATCCCTTGGTGGTCGATAGTTATGTGTTCACTGAAGCGATGATCGGTGAGGGCAAAGGTACCATTGATCTCGCCGACTACTTCAAAAAGTCGGGCGATATGCACTTGGCTCCCTGCTCCAGCGCCGACGGTGAGCGGATGTTCTTCCCCAAAGCGACCGCGGCCGCCGCGGCATATCAGACAGGCAGCAGATCGTTCAGAAAAGGCGATTTCAGCGACAAGAATACCGCCTACATGAGCATCAGCTTTAAGCTGCGTGCGGACGTCAACGCGGATTTCTTCTTCACACAGGTTCCTACCTTCTCCAATCAGGGCGACAACATCAGAGTTTCTGTGACCGCTTATACAGAGGGTATGAGCAGCGGTGATCTGTATGATGCCGAGACCGGTTTGCCGAATTATACGCAGATCTACGCAAATTCTGACAGTCCCGCTAACACAAAGGTTGTCGGCAATACATCCGGTACGGCGGTCGCTACTTCCTATGAGGCTTTTGGTGACCACATCAAGGGCAAAGGCAGTACCGCAAAGCTGTTCAGCGTAGCGGCGGACGAAACGAAGATCGTGACTATCAACCTGTGGCTGCAAGGTTCTTCTCTTGACAACACATTGCCGGAGGATATCTTGATCAGTAATTTCGGTATCATATCCGACCTGACCCCGCGTCATGTCACCCTGATCCCGACAAACAGATGGGATACCGGTGGTACCGCGTACTATTATGCGTGGTGTTGGATGGATAATAATAGTATCCCCAGCAGACTGTATAAGCTCAGTTTGGATGATAACGAGCATTACTCCTTTGATTTTAACGGCAAGTATGATCATACGCTGTTCTTTAAGTCAGAGGACGATACTTTGACAACTGATAATATGTCATCACATTGGAACAGTACGACTATTAAATTCAAGTCGGTTGATACTGCGATCCCGGCAAGTCCGGTTGATCCGACTTATGTGATCACAGAACTCCGAGGTGGAGATGCTGATAATGATCTCGGCGGCGCTAAAAAGAGTAAAGGTGTGTGGGCTTTGCCCGATATCGTCACCATCAAGACGGCAACCGTCACCGGACAGTCTTCATGGGGCACCATCACTTCTGCCTCTTATTATGGTACGACCGTAACATCTTCCCAGCAGGTAGAAGCAAACAACAGTTCCAATGCTAATGCTAAGCATCATGATACCATCCATGCGTTACCCGGCAAGAGAGTTAGATTGGGCGCAACCGTTTCAAATGCTAATTATGCCTTTGTCGGATGGTATGACAATGCAGCCGGAACAGGTACAGCGTTGTCGACAGATGCCACATATGATTTCAACGCGACGACAGAAGCTCCGAAAGAGGTCACCTATTATGCGAAGTTCAAGGAAGTTCGTAAGCTGACAATCGTCAAGTATCTCGACGGTGTTGCTACCAATACTACGACTGCAAGAGATGTCGGTTCGATCACGATCGGCACTAACACATCCGCGAACGACGACGTCACATCCTACAGCCAGACCTATGATAAGGGTACATCGCTCGACTTCTCCGCTGCGGCAAGCGACGGCTATACCCTCACCGGTATTTATACAACAGCTACCGGCGGTAATTCTGTTTCCTCTGTGACCCTCGACGATAATACAACCTACTACGCACGCTTCACGACCAACAGTTATGACGTAACGGCGACTGTTATCGGCAGCGGCGGTACGGTCAAGGTGGGTTCGGCAACTGCAGGATCGACCTCGACTGCAAGTGTGAAGTATAAGAGCAGTGTCAATGTTGTTGCTGCACCGGCTTCCGGTTATGACTTTGACGGTTGGTATTCAGAGGATGATGAATTCCTCAGTGCGAACACGACCTATACCGTGAGTATGTCTACAGTCGGCGATAAGGAAGTCTTTGCGAAGTTCAAAGAACAGAAGACGACAACGATTTACATGACAAATCGCGGCTACAGTAAGATGCGCGTATATGTTTACGGTAAATCTACGGGTAGAGAGTACAACGGTGCATTCCCCGGCTCGACTGTTCCGACCTATACCGGCAACAGAGGCTTGTACTCCTATTCGTTCAAGACCGGTCAGGACGAGGATATTGGTATCATCGTCAGCGACAATGGTGATACTAACAAGCGTAGTGAATATACCGCCCATATCGGTGAGACAATGTTGATCGGTCCTTCCGGTTCAACGATCAACAGGAGCTTCACGCTCGGCACCAAGCGCTATGTATATTTTACCAAGCACTGGACGAACAACTACATCCATTATTGGGGCGCTTCCAGTGGCAATACGAGTTGGCCGGGCAACAATATGAATTCAAATAAGGCATATACAAATGAGTATAATCAGGATGTACTGTATTATGTGATCACCACGAACCATACAAAGGTAATCTTCCATAATAACAGCGGTACACAGACCGGCGATACGACCTTGGGTAGCAACTCGTGCTTCTACTTTAACGGTGCAAACACTGCTGCAGGCACTTGGACGCCGTCAACTGATTAGCGATTAATAAACTAAGGAGGTGAAACCATGAAAAAGTCAAAGATCATGCTCGCTCTTGTACTGGCGATCGTATTTATCATACTCTGTGTGAACGTTCCGACGTTTTCATGGTTCTCACGTCCTCACAATCAGTCCGGCGAGCAGATGGTGCTCAGCTCAGATAATCACTATAAAGCGTATAACGGTGAAAGCGTGACCATCTCCACCATGTCCTCTACCACCGGAAGAACCGGTTCCTATACCACATCGGTGGAGGATTCAGAGGGTCTGAGCGGCTCCGGTATCACGACCCATAACAGAAAGTACTTCTGCACCACGATAAGCAACACCGCGACCGGCGCAGTTGAACAGAATGTCTCGCTCTATGCGAACACCCTGTCCATCCCGACCGGCGCGTCCGGCGGCGCTAACGGCACCCTTGCCCTCGGCGTCAACGGTCCCACCCGTAGCTATCGCGACTATTCCTCGTTGTCGACGCAAACCTCTTTATCGACTCGCGATGCGATGCGTATCTACTTCCAAAAGCCGAAGAATACCCCCCCGAGCGGTTGGACCGGCACAGAGTTCTATATCTGCTGGAACGAAGATACCAATACCGGTATCGAAAGCCTTAATGCCCTCGGTTCCAACGGTACCTATTACAAGATGACCTATTGCGGTGAAAAGGATAACTACTATAATTACTATGCCGATATCCCCAAGACCGCGACCCATGCGTTCTTTGCTTGTGAAAACTGGGCTGAAGGAAAGCAACAATCAGATTTAACTGCTGATAACTGGAAGAAGCGTACCCAGACATTGTGGAACCTTGGCGGCGACGGTCAGTCCCAGCTGCAGAGCAAAGTCTATCAGCTCACAAGTACTGTTACTAACGGTAACACACAGGTTCATACACCGCCTTATTCTGTTACCGGTGCTTGCATCAACAATTACTATAATACGATCTTTGTTACGACAGGCAGCAACTTTGATGCTACTCTATCTAACACGACCAATATCCCGCTCAGAATCGGTTACACGGCGAACTATATCGGCTCCTTGGAATACTATTCCAGTGATGATTCGGTGTTCAAGATCTATAATGATAGTAGCAACGGTCATACAAAAGGTGTTATCTATCCTCAGGGCGCGGGTGAAGCCAAGCTGTATACCAAAGCTGTCGGCTCTTCCTATTCGGATTCACAGCAGGTAGAAACGACCGTCAAGGTCACCGCCGCAAATGACTATGTTTTCAATGATGTTCCCATCGTCAGAAACCTCAAGATCCCCGCGGGCGAGTCGGTAGACGTCTACTGGTATGTGATCAATAACTCCGAGACAGAGGCGCTTCGTTATACGATCGACAGTCTCTATATCGGCATGTGATCCTGCTTATAATTGAATTAATCTCAAAAAAGGGTTGTTTTTACAGCCCTTTTTTATTATACTGAAATAGGTAATACTAAGTAGCAATAAAACACTTTAATATCTATTGCGCAGAATTCCGCATAACCGCGTTGTCAGTCTTGACAGGCGCCAGCAGTGACACTAAGCCAATCGCTTCGCTCTTGGAGTGTTGTTGCATGGGTGTTGTTAGCCAAATCAAAGATTTG
>CADAUE010000116.1:0-1989 GCA_902790985.1 uncultured Ruminococcus sp. | reverse complement strand
TCGCTCTTGGAGTGTTGTTGCATGGGTGTTGTTAGCCAAATCAAAGATTTGGACAACACCTCAAGCCTGCCTGCGCCCTCCGCCTTGTTCTGCGAAATTTTCCGCTAATATCTTTTTAAAGCTTTTTATTGCTACTTAGTATAAAAAGCTGATACAACGATATCCTGATTCCATGGATTTTTATTGTTCTAAAAACTTCGGAGCAAACCTATGACGAAACTCAAGAAAAGAATAAAAGATAAGCTCGGTGAGAAAAAAATAGCACAATTGAAGAAAACATGGCGAGTGGTTCGCATCATCAAGAATGTTGTATGTTGGACGTTGATCGCGGTGCTTACGCTGGCGATCATCGTTTTTACGCTCACAAAGATCAACGGTGATTCACCGACCGTCTTTGGCTATTCGCTCCATCGTATCATGTCGGGCAGTATGGAACCTGAGATCGTGACCAACGACGTCATCCTCAACAAAGACGTTACCGAAGCGTCCGAGGTCAAGCTCGGCGATATCGTCACCTTTGAGGGCGGACCGGGCTTTGATAATAAAAACGTGACACACCGAGTGATTGTCGAGCCGTATGATAACGGTAAGGGGAGGATCGTTTTGGTCACCAAAGGTGACGCAAATGAATCCGACGACGGCGAGATCGATTTTGGCACCGTGCAATCAAAATATCTCTGCAAGATCAATATCCTCAGTTATATTTATAACTTTTTCTTTTCAAATTGGGGACTGTTGGTCTTTATCGGACTGTTACTGTTGATATTCTTTGATGAGATCATCAACATCATAAAAATCATTTCCGCCGCTCGTCGTGAGGAAGAACCCGAATCGATCTCTGACATCATAGAGCGTATGCAGCGCGAACAACGTGAAGCGGCAGAAAAGAAAAAGCAGGAAAGACTCGCTGCCGCTCAAGCAGAAATAACTGAAAACACTGAGAAGGTATTGGAAAAAGAGAGTGCTTCTTGTACATTTGAGAACGAAACCATCAATCATGATGATACTCATGAATCGTCCGAGAAACCGGAGCAGAAGAAGGATTACCCCAAAACAAAGAAGGGCGAATCCCTCGACAAGCAATCGAAGCAACTGAAGAATACAGAGAGTAATTCAAAAAAGACCAAGGGTAGATCCGGCGAAAACAAGCCTGAAGCCGGCAGTTCCGGTCATTCTAATAAAAAGAGGTCAAATAATAAGAGTTCAAATAAGAAAAAACCTAACAAAAAGAATTCAAATAAAAAGAAAGTTGATACAAAAGAACGGTTAACGTAAAAAGCAGGGGTGGTAGTATTTTCAAAAGAATAATGAATGTCCTTTCCGTTATCATGTTGATTGTGATCGTTGCTGTGGTATTGTGTTTATTTGCGACACGGATTATGGGAGGAACACCTTCTGTATTTGGTCACTATATTTTTCGTGTATCGTCTGAATCAATGGAACCGACACTTTCTGTGGGGGATATTATTCTGGTCAAAAAAGCTCCTGCCGAGGATATCAAAATCAATGATATTATCACCTTTAAATCGGAAGAGGCTCAGACATACGGTAAAGAGGTGACTCACCGTGTTGCGGAAGAGCCCGAGATAAAGGATGGTATTTATCATTATCAGACCAAGGGCGATGCACCGAAATCCTCTCTTGACCGGGTAATTACATATGACCAAGTGAGGGGAAAATATATTTGTAAGTTTGTTATCCTCGGAAAGATTTACGGCTTTTTGAGCACACCGGTAGGTGTTGTAGTTTTGATAGGCGTTATCTTACTGCTGTTTGGATATGAGCTTGTTGCCTTGATGATGTCGAACAGAAAGATCGATGATGCGGATGAAAAGTTGTTTGCTTCTTTCGAAGAGAAATTGAACAAGATCGAAAAAGGTTTAGCCGAAGAAAAGACCGCCTCCGAAAACGGTGAAAAAGATACAGAAGAACAATCAACCGATCAGGAAAAAGAACAACATGATTAGTCATTCCCCTATGGTAAACAGA
>CADAUE010000115.1 GCA_902790985.1 uncultured Ruminococcus sp. | reverse complement strand
TACATTTTTTGACCTTCTACCCTTTCTTCCTTGCGCCTGCTTTTTGCAGGCGTTCTTTTTTGACTTCCCATCTTATACTAGCAGTTTCCTGTAAAGTAAGAAAAGAGCGGCTTATCAAAGTCGCTCTTGATTCGTTCTTATGGTATCGATCGTCTGCAAAAATTCGCTCAGCTTCTCGGAATGGAGCCGCATCAGCGGAACACCGGCATCACCGTTGAAGAAGCCGATCCAGAACCTTTCGCCGTTATGTACTTCATAGATCAGCGGCGCTTCGTCGCCGAGGATGCTGTCGCCGTCGATCTCTTCGGGCAGAGCGCCCTCGAAGGTCACGCTGCGCAGCTTCGGGCAGTTGGCGACCGACTCTTTTTCCAGCGAGCTGACGCCTGCAGGGATAACAAGATCGGTCATGTTCTCATTATCCTTGATCGCGCCCTGCGCCAGGGTGGTCAACTCTCCGTTGCTCGGGATGGACACCTTTTCATCGGTGCCGACATACTCGACCAGCGTACTGCCGTTCCCCTCAAAGGTGTAGGCGAATTTGTACTGTGCCGTCAAGGTCACTGCACCATCCTTGGTCAGCTTGCTGACGCTGTCGCCCGGTCGGAAAAGATATGCCTTCGATACATCCTCGGGATCGAGCCACTGAGCCTTGTCGCTGCCCTCAGGGTAGCCGTAGGTGCGGCCGTCATAGTCGCGCGTCGCGAGATAGCCGTCAAAGATGTAGCCCTCCTGCGTATAGCCGCCGTCGGGGATCTTGAATTCGTCAGCGTACGCCTGTGTAAAGGAAAGAGGTTCTCCCACGCCGTCTCCGGCGTTCAGCACGATCGTGTAGTTATCTGCGATCCACATAGCCGTCAGTTCGACGTTTCCGGTACGGACCGTGGTCGCGATCGGTTCTTCGTCATCATACAACAGCCAGTTATACGCTTCATCCCCCGTCAGCCACTCGTACTCGGACGAGCCTTTTCGAAAGCCGATATACTTGCCGTCGGAGGTACGCTTGGCGCGCCAGCCCTCAAAGGTATAGCCCTCTTTTGTGAAAGAACAGGCTCTCAGAGGCGTGCTGTCGCCGTAATCGACACGGGTGGAGTCCATCTCTCCCTCACCGCCGCCCGCGCTGTAGCTGACGGTATAGCCGATCTTAGTCCTATCGGAAAAGCCGATGCGATACAGCGTGTTGCCGTAATAATACAGCGAGGTATAGAAGGTGTTGCCGATATGGAAGATGTTCTCGACCTCGTCGGAATCATCCAGCGGCATATCCGTGATATGATTGCCCTCATAGTCATAGACCACCAGCAGGTTTTTGCCGCCGCTCTGGACAAAGTAGATGTAATCGTCGTCACAGTCACAGCCCTGGCGGGTATAGCCGGTCTTGACGCCCTTGTATTCTTCGATCACCTTGAAGTCGGAATCCAGGAGAGCAAAATCATAGGTACCCGACAATCCGACGACATAGCACTTATGCTTCTCGTTATAAGCGATCGCGTAGATATCCTCTTCGATCTTGACGTCCTTGATCGGCTTGAGGGTATCGGGATCGACCAGGGTGACTACATCGTAATAAGGGGCGTTGTTCGCAACGACCAGATAATCCTTGTCGGGGTTATAGGTCATGTCGTTGGAGTGTCCCATGTTGATGATCTTCTCTTTTTCGATGTACTCCCATGTACGGGCGTCGAACTTCGCGATATTACATACGCTGCCCTGCATGAACGCAAAGTAGGCGTAGTCGCCGTCAACGCAGGCGCCCTGCACGGTGGCATACTCGTTGAGCCCGGCTTCAGCCTCGATATGTCCGTCGATGTACAGCATCTGAGCTTTTGAGAAAAACTCAGAGGCAGACGACGCGGTGATAAAGTTCACGGAAAGCAGCGAGAGACACAACGCAACGCTGACCGCAAATCGTAAAATTCGCTTCATATTTTCTCCAAAAGAAATATATTTGATAGATTCACCAAAAAGCGCAGAGATTCTTGTGCATTTCTCACAAGCGCCACTCTCTGCAACCTTATTAATTTATTTTATATTACCATTTTTCGCTATAGTCGTCAATGGGTATGCAACAAGGTTAAAAAACTGTTAACTTTTTCATTTCCATCAACCGAATTTGCGTTGACACCCTCTCTCCCATTCGGTATACTGATAGTACAAGGAGTGACAATCATGAAACGCAAAAACCATTTTCTCGTTCTGACCGTCTTGATCCTAACGCTGTGTCTGTCACTGAACTGTATCGCCGCGACAGCCGAGACAGAGCCTGCGATCGTAGAGCCGATCGATTTCCAAAACCCCGATTTCATCCGAGGGATGGACGTCTCATCCCTGATCACGCTGGAAAACGCGGGGGTCAACTATTCCACCGAGAGCGGGGTCAAGCAGGATATCATGCAGATCCTCGCGGAAAACGGCGTCAACTACATCCGCGTACGCGTGTGGAACGATCCCTATGACGCCGAGGGCAACGGCTACGGCGGCGGTAATAACGACGTTATGAAAGCCGCTGAGATCGGCAGAAGAGCTGCGCTCTACGGCATGAAGCTCTCAGTCGACTTCCACTACTCCGACTTTTGGGCGGATCCCGCTAAACAGAAAGCGCCCAAGGCGTGGAGCGGCATGAACCTCAACCAAAAATGCGAAGCTGTCAAAGCGTTCACGGCAGAATCGCTCAATACCATCAAGAACGCGGGCGCGGACATCGGCATGGTGCAGATCGGTAACGAAACTACCACCGGTATCTGCGGCGAGAACTCATGGCGGAACATGGCGCAGATCATGAACGCCGGCAGCGCGGCTGTACGCGCTTTCTCCCCGGACGTTTTGGTCGCGATCCACTTCACCAACCCCGAGCGAACGGATACTATCAAGGCGCTGGCGGATTTTCTGCACGATTACAACGTCGATTACGATGTGTTCGCCACCTCTTACTACCCCTACTGGCACGGCAGCCTGCAAAACCTTACGAACGTTCTTAACTACGCCGCCGAAAAGTACGGCAAATACGCGATGGTCGCGGAGACCTCCTACGCCAACACTCTTATGGATACCGATGGTCATCCGAACACCGTCAGCGAGTGGAACAACAATACAGGCGACAACCTTTTGTGGGACTTCTCTTACGAGGGTCAGGCGCAGGAAGTCAGAGATGTGATGTACGCCGTCAACAAGGTATCGGACGGCAAGGGATTGGGCGTGTTCTACTGGGAAGGTGCGTGGATCTCTGTCGGCGATACCAGAAGACTCGGCGGTGCCGATTATACCGCGCGTGTCGAGAAGAACAAGCTCATTTGGGAAAAAGAAGGTTGCGGCTGGGCAGCGAGCTATTCGAAAGAATACGATCCCGATGACGCCGGAAAATGGTACGGCGGCTCGGCAGTCGATAATCAAGCGTTCTTTTCTCCGCTCGGCGCGGCGTTGCCCTCTCTGCGCGTCTTCACGGATGTAGTTCAGGATGGATTCCTACTCGGTGACACCGACTGTGACGGCACGGTAGACAGCCCCGACGTGGCGCTGATACTGCGTGTCTGCGTCGGTATGAGCGTCGGCAATAAAGACGACGTCATCCTGCGCGGCGACGCGGATCGTGACGGTCAACTGACGATCTTTGACGCTACCTATATCCAGCGATACATCGTAGGAATGCACACACCCTACCCCATCGGTATCGTAACAGCGCCGTGACAGAACGATTACCGCTCTCGATCTCGTTGATCGGAACATGATCAATATATGTACAGTCATAGCTTTCAACCGTTGAACGCATTATGATAAACATCAAAGCCCGCCGGATAACCGACGGGCTCTTTTGCGCCTTAATTACTTAAGACCGTTTTCATAGGACTCGATCATTTTCTTAGACCGCTGACCTCTATGGATAAGCGTTTTTATCAGGGATTTTTCGAGTGATTTTCCTGTGTTCAATTCGATCTCAAGCCGCATTTTTACTGGGTTTTCGTGGGCTTCGGGGTTCTCGATATGCACCGTGATGCGTTTGATGAACTGATCGACGAACGAGCGGTCGATATTCTCTTTCGACAGGCTTTTCTGCGCGAGGAGCAGGATCTTGCGGATCTGCTCCATCTGATCGTTGACGTCCTTTTTCTGCTTGATGGAGTCGGTCAACCTGTCGATGTCCTCCTGCGCTTTGGCGATCTCGGCGTCGCATTCCGCAGTCATGCGGATGAACTCCGAGTCAGGGAATTTACCCTCAATGTTGAGCTGCAGGAGCTTCTGCTTCTTCTTTTGCTCGGTCGCGACGGTATCATTGAGCTGTTTGATGACGTCACTCATTTTATCCTTTTGCAGCAGCTCACGCGACAGGCTTTGGATCAGTTCACTCAGCGAGGCGATGTTGTCCTGGGCGGAGCGGAACACATCATCGAGGATCGGCACGATCTCGCTCTCGTAGATCGAGCAGGACGGACAGGAATCCGCACCGTTTTTGATCTTGTTCGAGCATTTCCAGATCGAGCACCGCGTCCCCTTAGGGCTGACGGAATCCTTGCGGTAATACGGTTTTCCGCAGTGAGCGCACCAGAGCTTACCGGTCAACAGATTCCGGTGGACGGTCTTATGCTGTTTGGTCTTGACGTCGATACTCCGCATCTCGAGCACTCTGTTCGCCAGCTCCCACATCTCTTCGCTGACGATCGCGGGCACGATCTCGCCGCTCTCGTCCTTGTACATCACCCATTCGCTCTCGGGCAGGAACGCCTGCTTCTTCGTGAACATATCCACCACCTTGACCTTGTTGCCGACGTAATAGCCCTTGTACTTCGGGTTGCGGATCATGTTCGCCATCGTGGTATGCGAGAGCTTGTTGCCCTTGGTGTTGCGGATGCCTTTCTCATAGAAGTAGTTTTCCAGACCCTTCATCGTCCATTTGCCTGTCGAATACAGGGTGAAGAGCTCCCTGACGATCTCAGCCTGTTCCTCGTCGATATAGAGCCTGCGGTCGGCTTTTCGGTAGCCGAAGATGTTGCTGCTGCCCAGCACCACGCCGTTCTTGATTGCCTGCTGATGCCCCCACTTGACGCGGGAGCTGATCTTCCTCGATTCGTCCTGCGCCATCGACGCCATGATCGTCAGGCGCAGTTCGCTGTCCTCGTCGATGGTGTTGATGTTGTCGTTCTGGAAGAATACCGCTACGCCGTTTTGGAGCAACTCTCGGGTGTAGCGAATGCTGTCGAGCGTATTGCGGGCGAATCGGGAGACCTCTTTGGTGACGATGAGGTCGAAGTTATCGTTGAGGGCGTCCTCGATCATCTCATTAAAGCGCTCACGCTTTTTGGTGGTAATACCCGAGAGACCCTCGTCGATGTACCCGCCCGCGAACTCCCAGTTCGGCATATTACCGATGTATTCGGTGAAAAATTTCTTTTGGTTTTCAAGGGAATTGAGCTGTTCCATGAACTCGGTGCTGACGCGGGCGTAGTAGGCGACGCGCAGGGGCAGGTCATAGAAGCTGATC
>CADAUE010000114.1 GCA_902790985.1 uncultured Ruminococcus sp. | reverse complement strand
CTCCTTGACAGGCGCCAGCCTGTCTGCGTCTCCCGTCGCGCTATCCGAAATATATCACTAATATCTGATTAAATCTTTTTATCAAGGATTAGTATAAAAAGAAAGATTCGGAGGATTAAATGAAAAATCCTTATGAGGTGCTCGGCGTATCCGAGACCGCTACTGACGAAGAAATCAAAACCGCATACAGAAATATGGCGAAAAAATATCATCCCGACAACTACACCGACAGCCCTTTGGCGGACGTCGCGGAGGAAAAGATGAAGGAGATCAACGAAGCGTATGACACGATCTGTGATATGCGCCGCAACGGGTCTCAAAGCTCGTCATACGCCGGTTCCTACGGGTCGGGCTCATCCTACAACCGGACGTCCTATCCCGACGTGCGTCAGTATATCATGAACGGTAGACTGGACGACGCGATGGAGCTGCTCAACGGTGTTCCCGAGGGCAGTCGTAATGCCGAATGGTATTTCCTGATGGGCATGGTTTTCTCCCGCAAGGGGTGGACCGATCAGGCGTACAGCTATTTTCAGCGCGCCTACCAGATGGATCCCGGCAACCCCGAGTTCCAAGCGGCTTTCAATAATATGAACGCCCGTCGTACCTACCAAAATCCCGGCTATAATACGACCGGCGGCGCAGGCTGCTCCGTGTGTGACATCTGCACGGGTATCATGTGCGCGGATTGTCTGTGTAATTGCTGCGGTCGTGGGTGCTGATATGAAAACCTCTGTGAAAGTATCTTTGGGCGGCGTCGTAGCCGCCCTCAGTCTTGTATTGATGTTTCTTACCTCGATCGTACCGGTCGGAACTTTCGCATTCCCGACCTTTGCCGGTATCCTGTTGATCCTTATGGTGTTCAACCTAGGATATGGTTATGCTTTCGCGGTATACTTTGTGACGGCTGTCTTATCGTTCCTGCTCGTTACGGATAAGGAAGCGGCGCTGTACTACACGATTTTTCTGGGCTATTATCCGATCATCAAGAGCTTGATTGAACGTATCCCCGCGCGCGCGTTGCAGTATGTGGTGAAATTCATTCTGTTCAACATCTGTATGATCGGCGCGTTCTTTATCGGAACATATCTTTTGTCGATCCCGAAAGAGAGCTTTACTCTCTTTGGCGTGTATTTACCGTGGGCGTTTTTGATCCTCGGGAATATTTTCTTTCTTCTTTACGATCTATGTATTACAAGACTTGTAACGCTTTACCTCTTAAAGTGGCATAATCGGTTAAATAAGAATACAAAGCTGTAACTGTCATTGAATTAATGATAAAAAAATAGTATCATAATAGAGGCTAATTGTGATTTTTCGGAAAGGCGGTATGAAAATGGGCAAGCGCAAGAAAACAGTCGATCTATTGATTTCTCTGATACTGGTCGCGGCGATCCTCGTCTCGGTCTTTGTATGCTCCTATCCCGCAGTTTCAGCCGCCGAATCGGAGGAGGTCGTGACAGGACAGGAGGTCGGCAAAGAACTCGCTGATACCGCCGCTGTCCATCGCTACGCTTCCTCTGACGGCGTTCCCGATGTGTTTGACGCCGATCTGCGTCATGATCTGTCAAATCTCTATCTGAATCAAAAAACTGTCTATCTCGATATTTACGGTAGATCTCAGCTGAACGTTATCGACGCGTATTCGGGAACAGCGAACGCGCAGATGACTTTTACATCCTCCAACACTTCTGTTGCCGAGGTTTCCGCCGCGGGTGTGATCTACGCGAAAAAACAGGGTGAGGCTACCGTTACCGCGACCGATAAGGTCTCGGGTACACGGCTTTCCTGCGGCGTTTATGTCGGTGCGGCATATGCACCTACCGAAGCGCCTACCCAGAAACCGACCGACGAGCCGACTGAGCCGACCGAACCTCCGACAGAGAAGCCTACGCAAGCGCCGACCCAGCCCCCGACTCAAGCTCCCACTCAGCCGCCTACTCAACCGCCGACGCAGGCTCCTACGCAGCCTCCAATCACAGAAACGCTCTCTCTGAACGCTTCTTCCGCGACGGTCTACAGAGGTAACTATTATCATGTTGTCGCGACATCCAATGTCAGCGTCAGCTTCAAGAGCTCGAACACCTCTGTCTGCACGGTCAACAGCAGCGGTATTGTGACGGCTGTCGGCAACGGTACGGCGACCATCACCGCGAGCACCTCGACGAAATCCGCGACTTGTCGGATCACAGTCCAATCCGGCTCGAGCGTCAATATCTCTCATACCAAAGCATCGGTCAACCGTTTTATGACCTTCCTGATGACAAGCTCCACCTCCGGCGTCAGCTGGAGCAGCTCCGATACCTCTATCGCTACCGTGAAGAAGGACGGTAAGTACGGCTACGTCACCGGCGTCAAGGCGGGTACGGCTGTCATCACCGTAAAGACCTCCTCGGGAGCGGCGACCTGTCTGATGACGGTCGATCCCTCTCACTCTGTCCGCTACGCGTACGCGACCCCGAACTGCGCCGCGAAGAATCAGACGGTGACCCTTGTCTGCGTGACCGATACCATGCGTACCGGCGTGCGCTTCGAGGTCGATATGGGTTCTTCCGTCCGCTATGTCAACGCTACCTCCAAGGTCAAAGAAGGCGATACCTATGTCTGGAAGGGCACGACGTCTTTCTCTTCCGCCGGTACCTATAATGTGAAGGCGTATTCCCAGTTTGACGGCGGCACTTCTTGGACGAACTATTCCGACGGCAACACGACCGCTTTCGTCGCGAATTCCACCAACATGACGACGACCTTGTGCGTCAAGCGCAGGGCGTCCGATGATCTGATCAACTTGATCTCTGTCTTTGAAGGCTTCAGCTCCTCGGCTTATCTCGACGATTTCACCGGTGATCCTACCCTCGGCTACGGCGTTCTGGTATTCCCCGGCGAGATGTTCTATAATAACCTCACCAAGACTGAGGCGTACGCGCTGTTGTCACAGAGCGTCAACAACGACGGCTATTCTTCACGCGTCAACGATTTCCTGCTCGATCACGATATCGAGTTCAACCAACAGCAGTATGACGCGCTGGTGTGCTTTGCCTATAACTGCGGGACGGGACCGCTGTTCTCCGACGATGAGCTGATCGACGCGCTTCTTAACTGCAAGCACAACGGAAGTCTTGATTTCAATTATATCGGAAAACAGTATCTGATCGACAAATTCTGCGCGTATCATCACGCCGGCGGCGGATGCGTTTACGGATTATTATATCGGCGTGTGGATGAAATGGAAATGTTCTTCTACGGCGATTATAACGCTGATTACGGAAACTATAAATATCCGATCAGCTACACTTGTTACAAGAATTCTTCGTTCCATACATAGTTTCATTTCCGAAAGTTGTACACATAATATATACAAGCCCTGCATACTATTTTCTAGGTGATGTTATGAAGGGCTTTGTATTTTCATTCGGACATAATAACAAAACGCTGCGCTTACCCGCCGTGAAGCAGCAAGGGGTGCGTATCCGACAGCTTTTGTCGCGATACGGGATCCATACGGTCTTTACCGCGATGTTTCTGATCGGTCTGGTCGTAGGAGCGGCGTCGGGACGAGGGTTTTCACAGGAGACCTTTGACAAGCTGGATATGCTGTTTGTCACGAATATCGACGCACGCATGGAGATGAGTGTGTTCAACATCTTCATCTCCTGCTTCGTATCGTATTTCCTGTTCATCTTCTGTGTCTTCTTATCGGGGCTTTCCGCGTGGGGA
The DNA here is from genome assembly GCA_902790985.1 of uncultured Ruminococcus sp. Lineage (GTDB taxonomy): Bacteria > Bacillota > Clostridia > Oscillospirales > Acutalibacteraceae > Ruminococcoides. The sequence continues at coordinate 3,218 of CADAUE010000114.1, read as the reverse complement.
TTCACGACGATCCCGCTTCTGTCTGCTTTGAAAGGCTTTACGGTTGGATTGTCGTCGGCGTTCATCTTCTCGCTGTATCAGCTGTCCGGTATCGGCTTTTACATATTGGTCGTACTGCCCGGAACGGTTCTGTTCCTGTTTATACTGATCCGTTATTCTGCTATGGGATTTCGGATGTCGCTGAGATATCTGCGGTTATCTGCTTTCGGCACGGAACGTGAGCCGGAGCTGCGGCGACACATCAAGGTATTTGTCAAAAAGACGCTGTTCGCGCTGTTGTCCATCGGCGCTTGTGCCGCGGCTGATATGGTGCTTTGGATATTATTTGCCAATAAATTTGAGTTTTAGAGGGGTTTATGGATAGCGAAAGAAAGAGATTAAAATTTGAAATATTGCTTGAGCGGTATTTTACGAATTTTCACCGTGTTTTGCTGACGAATCTGATGTTTGCGGCGCCGTCGGCTGTCTTCTTCGCGGCGGTGTATTTTCTAAATACGGCGCTGTTTCACGGTGCTGTCAGCGTTCCGGTCATGCTGCTCGTGATCATACCGCTGTTTCCGTTCTATGCGGGCGTTGTTCTGGTGTGTCGCAATATCGCGCGCGGGGATGGGGATCAACCGGTCGTCAAAAGCTTTTGGAAAGCGGTCAAGGATAATTTCCTGCCGTTTTTACTGCACGGCGTTTTGATCTATGTCGCGACGATGCTCAGTTTTCTGTCGATCTCGCTGTATATCTCGCTGCTGCCGTCGGGCTGGTTCTTCTATGTGCTGCTGTTTTTCAGCATCCTCGTATCGCTGTTTTTGCTGTACACGGCTTTTTATATCCCGCTGATGAACGTTACTTATGATCTTCCTTTGAAGTATGTTTATAAAAACAGCTTTTTGATGTCCTTCGGCGAGTTCAAAAACAACCTTTTCGCGACCATCGCTCTCGCCGTCGTTCTCGGTATATGCTTCACCGTAACGGCATTCGTCCGTTCCGAGACGGTTCTGATCATCATCCTCGCTGCTTTGTGGGCGCTGCTGATCCCTGCGACCTGTACCTTTATGTACGTTTTCTTCATCTATGACGGCATGGCATCTATCATCCGCGATAAGGATGAGCTGAGCCGCGATCTGACGGATTCTATCGAAAAGAGCATGGAGAAGCACAGGAACGCGGCAAATCCGCAAACGGTAGAGGAAGATTTCTCCGATATCGACGTCTCGTCGCTGAAGGATACCGATGATTACATCTTCCACAACGGCAGAATGGTCAAGCAAAGTACGCTTCTGAAAATGATACGCGAGCGTGAACAAGCGGACAAGCCTGCTGAATAGCTAATACTAAGTAGCAAAAAAAGCCAAACGCTTTAATCGAGCGTTTGGCTTTTTTTGTACCGATATTCCTCAGGCAGTTCTTTTGCCCGCGTTATCGTTTTCGATAAACCATCGGTTTTCTTCAAGAAACAGATATTTTTCATGGGCCTTGATACGGCAGGTATAGCGTATCCCCGCGCCGCCGGCTTTCAGCGAAGCGGCATAGCGGACGTCGCTGATCCGCTCGATCTCGAAGGAGCGACCGTCGTCCCAGTGGATGCGCAAGGGGATGATGTTTCCGTCTGCGTCAAATTTTGCTGTTACAGCTACATATTGTTTCATATCATATCAACCTTTCCATGTAAAATGATTCTTATACTAATCCTTAATAAAAAGATTTAATCAGATATTAGGGCGACGCAGGCAGGCTGGCGCCTGTCAAGGAGTCCAACAAAGCTATGCGAAATTTAGCCCAATAAATGATAAAGGTTTTTATTAAGGATTAGTATTATGCTGTGGCTAAAAATATCCGACAGGGTGGATCACATGTTCTTCCTTGGGACTGAAAGAGGACAACTCCCTGTCGTACATCAAAGACGCGGGACGTACGCAAAATGATCCGAAACGCCGTTTCAGCACATCCAGCGAGCGATCCAGAGAGCCGAGCTTTTCGCGCTTTTCTTCATCGCACAGGAGCGATAGCTGCGACGGAGCCGAAACGGGGGAGAGCTTACCAACCTTGACGCCTAAGCTGCGGATCGGTTTTTCCCAGCGGTAGTTGGCACGAAACAGCTCCATCGCAGCTTTCAGCACCTCTGAGGTGATATCGGTGTCGTAGATCAGCGTCGTTTGCCGGGTGAAGCTGCCCAGCTTGCTGTCCCGCACATAGATCGCTACCTCACGCGCTCTCGCGCCGTGCTCGCGCAGACGACGGCACACCGAATCGCACAGCACGGTGAAAATGATCTCTGCATCGCGGTCGTTGACAAGATCTCTCGGCGTTGTCGTAGAGTTGCCGATCGATTGGATCGCCGTGCTTTGATCCATATGCATGACGGGAGAAGCGTCCAGCCCGTTAGAGAAGGTGTACAGGATATCGCCCCATTTGCCGAAATTCGCCCTCAGCAGGGGTAGGGGAAAGGCGGCAAGCTCCCCGATGGTATGCACGCCGAGCGTGTTCAGACGGCGCTTGGTACTGCGTCCGACATAAAGTAGATCGCCCGCGTCCAGCGGAAAAACGACGTCGCGAAAATTTTCGCGGCTGATGACGGTCACTGCGTCGGGCTTTTTATAGTCGCTGCCCAGCTTTGCGAATATTTTGTTGAAGCTGACGCCGACGCTGACCGTGATCCCCAGCTCGCTTTTGATACGCCTGCGGATCTCGTGCGCGATCGCTTCACCGCTCATGCTGTTGCTGCTGACGTCCAGCCACGCTTCATCCAGACCGAAAGGCTCGATGCGGTCGGTATAGTCGGCATAGATCCGCCGACATAGTTTTGAAAACCGCATGTATCGTTCGAAGTGGGGCGGCACTACGACCAGCTCCGGACATTTTTCACGCGCCTGCCAGATGGCTTCACCGGTTTGGATCTTATATTTTTTTGCCGGTTCATTTTTTGCCAGTATGATACCGTGGCGTTTGTCCGCGTCACCGCCGACCGCTACCGGTTTATCGCGAATGTCGGGGTTGTACAAACATTCCACGCTGGCGTAAAAGCCGTTGCAGTCGCTATGTAAAATGGTTCTCATTTTTCTACCTTTTATCGAACATATATTCTTGTTAATGATATTATAGAACATCCGTTCTAATTTGTCAAGCGGTAATACTAATCCTTAATAAAAAGATTTAATCAGATATTAGGGATAAATTTTGCAGAGCACGGCGGGCGACGCAGGCAGGCTGGCGCCTGTCAAGGAGTC
>CADAUE010000113.1 GCA_902790985.1 uncultured Ruminococcus sp. | reverse complement strand
CTGCTCCGGCGCTTCCACCGGCTTGACTCAGAAGCAGCAGATCCTCGGTTGGGCTGCGATCGGCGCTCGCAAGGATGCTCCCGCTCTGTTCTTTGTCCGTCCTAAGCACGAGGCGCTCGATTCCGCCGGCTTCATCAAGTATGATGAGCTCATGGGCGCTCCCGGCGCTGCCGACACATGGAAAGACCCGACCGTTGTAGCTGTCAACCACTTCAAGAACGCTTTTGTCGGTCAGGATGAATCCGTCAACGCCAACGGCTCCAAGCTGTTTGTACAGCGCGGAACCACCGGTATGGTCATCGTTGATCTTAACGGTTCCGCAGGTACTGTCAGCCAGGCTTGCTCTATGGCGAACGGCACCTATAAGGATCAGATTTCCGGCAATTCCTTCACCGTTTCCGGCGGCAAGATCTCCGGTAACATCGGTTCTACCGGCGTAGCAGTTGTTTACAACACTACCGCTGATAACTCCGCTCCCGAGATCAAGCTCTCTCTGAACAACGTTGAGCTGACTCCCGAGGTTCTCAGCCGCTACAAGGCTGCTACCGCTACCGTAAAGGTTGACCTCAAGAATGCTACTTCCGCGACCATCAAGGTCTCTAACCTTGACGCGAAGACCGTTACCGAGTCTACTACCTTCACTCTCAACAGCACCATTCCTTACGGCAAGAGTGTTGATATCACTGTTACCGCGACCAACGGCAAAAAGACCGTTGAGCGCACCTATAATATCAAGAAGAAAGACCCCAACGAGGCGAAGGTCGTTTACTTCGATAACTCCGCAACTGCGTGGGCAACTCCTTATCTGGTTGCAAAGACCGGTGAGGCGGCAGGCACCTGCATCTCCGGTTACGGCTTCAAAGAGTGCCCGATGACTCTCGTTTCCGGCAACCTTTATAAGGCTACCGTTCCCGCTAACGCGAACTACATCAAGTTCAGCGAAGGTCCCACCACCCTGCACCTCGGTCATACTGTTTCCGAGTGTAACCAGTGCTGCGGCAGAACCCTGCCCGAGACCGTTATCTATTACGGCGACGCGAAGCTGGCTGCTAACCGTGAGCGCGGCGGCTATCTGCTCGAGGGCGCTATGATCGGTACCGATCTCCGCTTTGAGGATTACGGTGATTATCCTGTCGCTACTCTGACTAACGCAGATACTTCTCTGACCGAGAAAGACGAGCCCACTGAGCCTCCGACAGAACCCGGCAAGAAGCTTCTCCGCGGCGATGCCGATATGGATGATTATGTCGATATCCTCGACGCTACAAGAATGCAGCGTGATATCGCCAACATCAAGGCTCTGTCCGCAGACGGCAAGCTTGCTGCAGATGTTGACGGCGATGGTTCTCTCGAAGCTTTCGACGTAACCTATGTTCAGCGCTATCTCGCGAACATGGATAATCCCAAGAAGGTCAACGAGTACTTTTACGCAAGTGCAAACTGATTTTATCTTGACAGATTGATTGCATAATAAGTAAGGGGGCAGACTTCGGTCTGCCCCTGATTTTCTTAACTCCTATATACAAAAAAGTCCGGGTCATGAAGATCCGGACTTTTCATTTGACTTTTTCTTGCTGACTGATTATACTGTAAAAGGCTTTAACGCGTTGATAAACGCTTCAAGATCGGGACCGTCCGCTTCCAGAGCGATCGGCTTGCTCAGATCCAGCGACAGGATGCCGATGATGGAATGAGCGTCGATCTCATATTCATTATGGTTCAGCGTGATTTTGATCTTAGGGTATTTTGCTGTCAAAGCGACAAATTCCCTCGCGCCGTTAATGCCGTTGATGTTGATATCAGTGCTATACATATCGAACCCTCCAAACGTTCTTTATCTTAGCACTAATCATCGTCTTTATCAACAGCAAAAACGCTGAATATTTCTTCATTTTTCGTGGTGATTTTATTTGAATTTCTATATTATTACACTCGGCTGTAAAGTGAATCAGTATGAATCCGAATTGATGGCAGAATTATTGTTGTCAGCCGGATATCAAAAGGCAGAGGATTTCCGCTCGTGCGATATCTGTATCGTTAATACCTGTACGGTCACTGCTACCGGAGACGCGAAGAATCGGAAGTATGTCCATCGCGTCCGCCGCGAAAATCCCGACTGCATTATTATTCTGTGCGGTTGCATGCCCCAGGCTTTTTCCGAGGAGACGGATCTGTTTGAAGGCTGCGATATCGTGATGGGGAACACTTCTCGCCGAGAAATCGTTCCGGTACTGGACGAATACCTGCTCACGCGTCAGCCGATCATTCGTATCACGCCGCATCAGAAAGACGAAGCTTTTGAACCGATGCAGATCTCAGCGTTCAACGAGCGCACACGCGCCTGCATCAAGATCCAGGACGGCTGCAACCGGTTTTGTACTTATTGTATCATCCCTTACGCACGCGGCAGAGTCCGTTCCAAGTCTTTGGATGTGATCCGTCATGAAGCCGAGGAATTAGCGAATAACGGATTCAAAGAAGTCGTATTGGTCGGCATCAACCTCTCCGCGTTCGGACAGGATACGGAACTTAGCATCTGTGACGCGGTCCATGCCGTATGTGAGATCGACGGGATCGAGCGCGTCAGGCTGGGATCGATCGAACCCGAACGTATGACGGCGGATATCCTTTCCGAGCTGGCAAAGGAAGATAAATTCTGTCCGCATTTTCATCTTTCTTTGCAGGCCGGCTGTGACGCTACCTTGAAGCGGATGCGCAGACATTACGATACCGCCGAATACACTGGAATCGTCTCGGATATTCGACGGTTGTTTGATAACCCTTCGATCACGACCGATGTGATGGTCGGCTTTGTCGGAGAGAACGAAGAGGACTTTTTGGATTCCGTTCACTTCTGTGATATGATCGGCTTTGCTAAAACCCATGTGTTTCCGTATTCCCGTCGCAAGGGTACTGTCGCGGATCGCATGGAAGGTCATATCAACGAGAAGATCAAGCACGAACGTGCCGATATCATGATCGCGCATACGCTGGAGGAACAACGAAAGTTCATGCAAAGTCAAGTCGGCTTGACTGAGCCGGTACTGTTCGAGACCTGTTCCAAGGACGGATATTTTGAAGGCTATACCAAAAATTATACGAAGGTAAAAGTGAAGGATGACCGCATCGTAAACGGTGCGATTCTGGATGTGCGCATCACAGAAGCCTTTGACGATTATTGCGTCGGCGAAGTCGTCAGATAACGGATCACGTTCTGTATCTCCGCTTCGTTATCCTCGTTATGAAAGCTGTCGTAACTGTAGAGCATGAATCCGTCTGTCTTTTTCTCTCTGGTGATCTCGATCTCTGTCGTGAGTATATCGTCGTTATCCAGCCATGTACCTCCGTCTGCGTCTGTACCGGCTTTATATGCCGGTATCCCGATATATAACGCGAGATTCTGATGCTTCTCCATTTGAAGCCAGTCCTGCAATCCGTCCTCAAAGGTCAAGGCGGGATTGTCAAGAGAAAAGTAGATCTGAGGACAGATGTAGTCGATATATCCTTTTTCGGCGCACCATGTGATGACGTCCGCGTATAATCCTTCGTTATTCTTGAGGTTGCCCTGCGGTGAGATGCCGAATACGGTGTTTTTACCGGTTTTATGGATCGCTTGATAGACTTCCTTGACCATTCGGCTGACGTTCTGCTTACGGAACTCATCTAACGATAACGGCTGATCCGTCTGAGCGCAATAGGCTTCATAATCCGAAGCGTCAAAGTCGCCGCAGTCCGGTGGATAAAAGTAATCGTCAAATTGGATGCCGTCGATCTCATAGTCTTGCGCCAGCTCTTTTGCGCCGTCCGCGATCAGCTGAACGGTTTTGTCCGACGCGGGATTCAGATATAGACTTCCGTTGACTTCTACGCCGATACTGTTATCTTTCTTATACGGGTGATCCGAGGATAAATCGGATGGAGTATTCTTGGTGCTGATACGGTAGGGATTGACCCACGCGTGTACCATGATATTGTTTTCATGAGCCGCATCTATGATATATTGTAACGGATCAAACCCCGGATCTTTTCCCTGCGTACCGGTCAGGATATGCGACCAAGGGAAGTACCGCGAGGGATAAAGCGCGTCGCAGAACGGCCGCACCTGCACGATCATTGTATTGAGATCGATGCTTTTCATATCGCCGATGACGGCGTCGACTTTTTCTTTGAAAGCACTCTCTTTATCCGATTCATTTTCGACATCGAGCGTCATATAGGTCACCCATACGCCGCTCATCTCTTCTTGCCGTTTAGGTACATCAAAGGATTGTGGCTCCGATCGCTCTGATTCAGTATCATTCTTGTCCGAACCCGCGACATAAACGATCGACGCGGATAAAAAAATCAGCGATAGTAAGACCGGTAATATTTTTTTCATCATTCATCACTCCGAGGTTGTTTTGAAGATTCTGTTAGTATATTTGATCATCATTAATATTGTTGCGGTACTCGTCACCGTTCACGATAAGCTCGCCGCTAAAAGGCGCCAAAGGCGCGTGAGAGAACGAACGCTGCTGCTGATCTCTGCGCTCGGCGGCTCTCCATGCATGTATATCACCATGCTTCTGATCCGTCATAAAACAAAAAAACCGAAATTTATGATCGGAATACCGGTGATCTTTTTTGCAGAGCTGGCAATTCTGATCTTGGTGCTGCACTATGGCTTTGGGAAAATTTGAGTTTAGGGTAGGCGAGGCGCACGACGGCAGCTCCCTTAAGAGATTTTTGCGATCGGCATGCGTTATATCAGCGCGTTCAATGACGGTCATCAAGTACAACGGCGGCAGGATCGCCGTCGGAGATCGGGAACTTCGCGCACATGATATCATCCGTGCCGACGATACAGTCACGATCACCTTGCCCTCTGAACATAATGATATTGAGCCGGTAGAAGGAACGCTCGATATCTTATACGAAGACGACTATCTGCTGATCGTCAATAAACCCGCTTCAATGCCGGTTCATCCGACAAAGATCCATCAACTGGACACGCTCGCGAATATCGTGTCTTTTTACCAAAAGGGCAGGGGAGAGGACTATCTGTTCCGTGCGCTGAATCGGCTCGACAAAGATACCTCCGGCTGTGTGATACTGGTGAAAGATCGTATCTCGTACTCGCTTGTCAAACCGACTGTCCGAAAAACCTATATCGCAGTTTGTGAAGGACTCATCACAGAAGACGGCGTGGTTAGCTCACCGATTGCTTTAGCGTCGGACAGTAAGATCAAGCGCACAGTCCATGAAGCCGGGGCATCGGCTATCACCCATTATCACCCTGTATCTTATCACAATGGTCACACATTGTGTGAGCTGTGGCTCGAAACCGGAAGGACTCACCAGATCCGTTGTCACATGAGCAGCATCGGACATCCATTGGCGGGCGACGATCTATACGGCGGCAGTCTGAAATATATCGACAGGCAAGCGCTGCACTGTCAAACGGTCAGAATAGAACACCCCGTTACCAAAAGGGAACAGATCTTTACCGCTGCGATCCCCGATGATTTTGGAAAAATACTTAATACTAATCCTTAATTAAAACCTTTATCATTTATTGGGCTAAATTTCGCATAGCTTTGTTGGACTCCTTGACAGGCGCCAGCCTGCCTGCGTCGCCCGC
>CADAUE010000112.1 GCA_902790985.1 uncultured Ruminococcus sp. | reverse complement strand
GTCATGATCTTCCAGCCAAGCGCCTTACAAGCGTAGCCGAGGTGGACCTCCAGAACCTGACCGATGTTCATACGGGAAGGTACGCCCAGGGGATTCAGTACGATATCCAGCGGAGTACCGTCGGGCAGGAAGGGCATATCCTCGACAGGCAGGATGCGGGAAACGACACCCTTGTTACCGTGACGACCCGCCATCTTATCGCCGACCGAGATCTTACGCTTCTGCGCCAGATAGCAGCGGACGACCTTGTTGACGCCGGGCTGCAGCTCGTCGCGGCTGTCCTCACGGGTGAAGACCTTGACGTCGACTACGATACCGCTCTCGCCGTGGGGCACGCGCAGAGAGGTATCTCTGACCTCACGCGCCTTTTCGCCGAAGATCGCGCGCAGCAGGCGCTCCTCAGCGGTCAGCTCGGTCTCACCCTTCGGGGTGACCTTACCGACGAGGATGTCGCCGGCGTGGACCTCTGCGCCGACATGGATGATACCGTCTTCGTCAAGATCCTTGAGCATGTCCTCACCGACATTCGGGATGTCGCGGGTGATCTCTTCGGGACCCAACTTGGTATCACGGGCGTCGATCTCATACTCTTCGATATGGATCGAGGTATATTTATCTTCGCGGACGATCTTTTCACTGATCAGGACCGCGTCCTCATAGTTGTAGCCTTCCCAGGTCATGAAGCCGATCAGAGCGTTCTTACCCAGAGAGATCTCACCGTTCTTGGTAGCGGGGCCGTCAGCTAAGACCTCGCCCTTCTTGACGCGCTGTCCGCGCTCGACGACAGGGATCTGGTTGATACAGGTGCCCTGGTTGGATCTGAGGAACTTGATGACCTCATGCTCCTTGACCTTGCCGTTGTCATACTGGACGGTGATGTGGTTCGCGTCAACGCTCATAACGGTACCGTCGTCGTCAGCCAGCACGCAGACGCCGGAGTCGGTGCCTGCCTTGTACTCCATACCGGTGCCGACGATCGGCGACTCGGTGACCATGAGCGGAACAGCCTGTCGCTGCATGTTGGAGCCCATCAGCGCGCGGTTCGCGTCATCGTTCTCGAGGAACGGGATCATCGCGGTCGCGACAGAAACGACCATGCGCGGAGAAACGTCCATATAGTCGAAGCGGAACGCTCTGTGCTCGACGAACTCGCCCTGGTAACGACCGACAACGCGCTCGTTCATGAAGTGGCCTTCCTCGTCGAGGGGTTCGTTCGCCTGAGCGACCATGAACTCGTCCTCCATGTCGGCTGTCATGTAGACAACCTCTTTGGTGACGACGCCCTTTTCCTTGTCGATCTTGCGGTAAGGCGCCTCGATAAAGCCGTACTCGTTGACCTTCGCGAAGGTAGCGAGGTAGGAGATCAGACCGATGTTCGGACCTTCGGGGGTCTCGATAGGACACATACGGCCGTAGTGGGTATAGTGAACGTCACGAACCTCGAATCCGGCGCGGTCACGGCTCAGACCGCCGGGACCCAGAGCTGACAGACGTCGTTTATGCGTCAGCTCTGCAAGCGGGTTGGTCTGATCCATGAACTGGGACAGCGGCGAAGAACCGAAGAATTCCTTGATCGCCGCGGTAACGGGACGGATGTTGATGAGGGTCGCGGGAGAGAGCGCCTCGGGATCCTGCGCCTGCAGGGTCATGCGCTCGCGGATGACACGCTCGAGACGGGAAAAGCCGATGCGGAACTGGTTCTGCAGCAGCTCGCCCACACAGCGGATGCGGCGATTGCCCAAGTGGTCGATATCGTCAGTCTTGCCGACATGCTCGGCAAGGCAGTTCATGTAGTTGATAGAAGCAAAGATGTCCTCGATGGTGATGTGGTTCGGAACAAGGTCGCCGGCTCTGCGCTCGATCTCCGCCTTGAGCTCCTCTTCGCTCTCGCAGGAGTCAAGGATCTCGCACAGTACGTCAAAGGAAACGCGCTCTTTGATACCCAGCGGCGCGCAGTCGAAATCGACATAAGCGTTGATGTCGACCATGCCGTTTGACAGCACCTTGATCTCCTTGCCCTCTTCACCGGCGATGAACGCGAACTTGACGCCCGCGTTGTCGATGTCGGCAGCCTGCTCACGAGTGAGCACGTCGCCGCGCTGTGCCAGCACCTCGCCCGTACGGGGAGAGACGATAGGCTGGGTCAGCGTATGACCGGCGATACGGCCGGCAAGGTTGAGCTTCTTATTGTATTTATATCTGCCGACACGCGACATATCGTAGCGTCTCGGATCAAAGAAGAGGTTGTTGATGTGCGTTTGAGCGCTCTCGATCGTGGGAGGCTCAGAGGGGCGCAGCTTGCGGTAGACCTCTAAAAGACCTTCCTCAACGTTCTTGCAGTTGTCCTTCTCAAAGGTCGCCTTGATGCGTCTGTCGTCGCCGAACATCTCAACGATCTCCGCGTCGGTACCTAAACCTAACGCGCGCAGGAAAACGGTGATCGGCAGCTTGCGGTTCTTATCGATACGAACATAGAACACGTCGTTGACGTCGTTCTCATATTCGAGCCACGCGCCGCGGTTCGGGATGACGGTGGAGGAGAACAGCTCCTTACCGGTCTTGTCATGCGCCATCTTGAAGTACACGCCCGGGGAACGGACGAGCTGGGAGACGATAACGCGCTCAGCGCCGTTGATGACGAAGGTGCCCGAGTCGGTCATCAAGGGGAAGTCGCCCATAAAGACGTTGGATTCCTTGATCTCGCCGGTCTCCTTGTTCAGCAGTCTGGCGGTCACGCGCAGTGCAGCCGAGTATGTCGCGTCTCTTTCCTTACATTCGATGACCGAATAATTCGGATGATCCACGTCGAGGGTGTAGTCGATGAAGTCGAGGACCAGGTTGTTCTGGTAATCATTGATACCCGATACATCCTTGAAGACCTCTTTCAGACCCTCGTCCAGGAACCACTGGTAGGATTTCTTCTGGATCTCGATAAGATTCGGCATGCTGACGACGTCTTCAATCTTGCCGAAACTCTTACGTTCCGCTTTGCCCAATTTCACATCTTTGACATTGACCAAAAGCACATCACTCCTTCAGTTTAATTACGAATCATCTGTTGTCGGGACACAGCCGCCTCGTCAAAAAGGAAATGACAAGATTGTTTCCGTTTTCCTCTTGACAAACGATTCCGACTTTGCTATTATACTTTGTCGAAAATTCCGTGTAAGTCACAAGGCGTAAATGTTCCCATAATGATACATTCTAGTATTCTAAAGGAATTCGTCAAGAAAGTCAATAGATTTTTTGAAATTTTTGCCTTTTAATTCGATTTCGCAATTATAAATAAAATCCTTTTGTTCTCGAAAGTGTTAGGAACACCCGATAGCGTTGTAAGTTTTATCCGCCTTGATCCGACGCTTCTTTATGGAAAGTCACTAATTCTCTGAAAAAGCGCCCGATTTTTTAAGTCAATACCACAGAAAGCGCGATGTTTCACCGATCCATTACCAAAGGAAGTTCAAAATGTTACTGCAAGAAGAAAAAATCTTATCCTCCCTGTGCTCCCCCGTTGCCCTGCACCTGTACGACAGCGTCGATTCCACCAACAACGAGGCAAAACGCCGCTCTCTCACCGACGGCGCGCACCTCTACGCCACCGGTCACCAGACCGCCGGACGCGGCAGGCGCGGGCATGACTTCTACTCTCCCAAGGACACAGGACTGTACATGACCCTCAGCTTGCCGATCACCGAGGTCGAAGCGGATATCCAAAGGCTGACCTGTATCGCCGCGGTAGCGGTATGCGAGGCGATCACAGCCCTCAGCGACAAAAAGCCGCTGATCAAGTGGGTCAACGATATCTATATCGACGGCAAAAAGGTCGCGGGGATCCTCACCGAGCTGCTCACCGATGAACGCAACCGCCCCATCGCCGCCATCGTCGGGATCGGGCTGAATCTGACGACAGAGCATTTCCCCGCGGAATTCGCCGCGACTGCCGGCGCGATCGGCGATATCGAACCGAACGCCCTGTGCGCGAAGATCACCGACAGGCTGATCGCCCTCTCCCACAGCAAGGATAATTCTGTAATAGAAATATATAAAACACTGAATTTCTGTATCGGTCGTACCGTAAGCTATGTAAAGGACGGCGCAGCCCATTCCGCCTCAGCGGTAGATATCGTCTCCGACGGCGGGCTGATCGTCGAGGAAAACGGCATATATACCACCCTCAACTCGGGCGAGATCAGTATCACCCCGCAGAAATAGCCCCTCATACTAAGTAGCAGATTGTCATTCTGAGCTTGTTGAAGAATCTTATAGTACCATCTATCCGGCTTCATTACACCTTTCATGTGTAATCTAACGGAAAAGTAAGCGCTTTCAGATTCTTCGCTAACGCTCAGAATGACATTATTTATTTCGCTTCAGCCTTCTGCTCCATATCACAGTGTCATCAGCCGGTAGATCAGCCCGTACACGATCGCCGCAGAGGTACCGTAGACCAGCACGGGTCCGGCGATGACGAACATCTTCGCCGCAAGCCCCGTGATGAGCCCCTCGGCTTTGAACTCAATGGCGGGCGAGCTCATCGCGTTGGCAAAGCCCGTGATCGGCACCAGCGTTCCCGCGCCGCCGTGCTTGGCGAGCCGCTCATACTGATGGAACGCCGTCAGCGTCACACCGAACGCGATCAGCGTCACGGAGCAGAGGGTCTTCGCGTCATCCTCCCCTACCCCGAGCGAAAGATACAGCTCCAGTATCCCCTGCCCGATCATGCAGATCAGCCCGCCGATCAAGAACGCCTTGAGGCAATCGAGCGGCAGACGGCTGTTTTTGGAACGCTTTTTTACAAGATCAGCATAATTCTCTTTTGTCATATTATCACCGAGAATAGTGTTTTCGGCAGTTCACAAATTATTCACCGAAAATTTCAATCTGCTTCTTGTAATTAACGCCTTATAGATATATAATTATACTGATATAAGATCGTCATCCGAGGGAGCACAGCGACTATAAAGACCTCGACCGATTATTCCATCGTCATTGCGAGGCTTGCAAAAGCCGTGGCAATCTCAACCGATTATTCCATCGTCATTGCGAGGCTTGCAAAAGCCGTGGCAATCTCAACTGATTATTCCATCGTCATTGCGAGGCTTGCAAAAGCCGTGGCAATCTCAACTTATTTTTCCATTGAAAGAACCGCTGCTATGAACATACATTACCTTGATAACAGCGCGACCACACAGGTCAGCAAGGCGGCGGCAGACGCCGCCTATGCCCTCATGCGCGAAAACTACGGCAACCCCTCATCCCTGCATAAGCTCGGGATCCGCGCGGAAGAAGCGATAGAGCAGGCGCGCGAGAGGATCGCCGAGAAGCTGGCTGTTGAAGCCAAAACCATCTATTTCACCTCCGGCGGTACCGAAGCGAACAACACCGCGCTTTTCGGAGCGGCAGAAGCCCTCAGACGCCGCGGTGACCGCGTCCTCGTCTCAGCCGTGGAGCACAGCTCCGTCTACGAGAGCGCGAAACGCCTCGCTCAGCTCGGCTATGACGTTCGGTACATCCCCGTCGACCAAGACGGTATCGTCGACGTCGACGCTCTTAAAGCTCTGCTGACCGACAGAGTGATCCTCGTCAGCGTGATGGCGGTGAACAACGAGACCGGCTCGATCCAGCCCGTTGAGCGGATCGCGAAGCTGGTACATAAAAACAGCCCCGACGCGCTGTACCACTGCGACGCGGTACAGGCGTTCTGCAAAATACCGTTAAAGCCCAAGAAATGGGGCGTAG
>CADAUE010000111.1 GCA_902790985.1 uncultured Ruminococcus sp. | reverse complement strand
TATCTTCTCCTGCAGGTATGCAACACCTTATGGCTTTTCCTTGTCACTATAGTAAAAATCAATGAGGACAGGATGGTCGAGGATTATACAGTCGAGTTGCTTTCCTCATGGAGGAATTACAATAAACCGCATTGCCTAATACAATTGGATGTTATCTCCTTTGGATGGGATATCAGGCATAAGCTGTTTACATGTTTTATTCCATGGTATCAGCGTTTAGGTGAAAATGAAAAGCAGAAGGTCAGAGAAAAGAAATCCATACTTTTGGACGCGGTCAATACGAACAACTATCAAGTTGAGAATAAAATTGACAGGCAGCGAGTCAATATCGGCGGAAACGAATGGGTCGAAAAGCATATCCCGCTATTGCATTCGTGCGGACTCGCGAGCTGGATCGATCCTCTGGATATTTATCTTGCCTTCGAAGAGTACTTCTCACAAGAAAAGACAGCGTCCGAGCGCTCAGAGTCCGTAGGTCTTACCGACAAAGAGCGGATAGAGAATCATGGATTTGACGTAAAAATATCCTTCCGAGGAAAAACCAAATGCAAGTAATATATCAAGACTTTCGGGATGACGACCTCGAAGTTAAGTGGAAATTCTCTCAATAAATGTTAAAGGGTTTTTATTAAGTATGATAAAAAAGCAAGTCGATTCATTCGACTCGCTGAATAATGATGGCTTATGCAGAAGTATCATATTGACAAGTGTAGTATAATATTGTTTCAGTCATAGCTTCTCCCACCAATAAGGCTCAAAGGTGATCTTCCCGTTTGCCGCTTTCTGCGCAGCCTTGATCTGATCAGCGAGCAGGTCGTTTTTATTATCGGCGTCCTTCGGTATCGCATACGCTTCATCCAGCCGCACGATCGCGTAGGCGGGGCGGTTATGCCGGGTGATGATGGCGGGGGAGAGATCGTGAGCGATCTTCAGCGCTTCTTTGAGCTGTTCTTTGAGATGTTCGATCGGGAACAGCGTTTTCGAATTGATGGTGAGTTTTGTTTCGGGCATGGTGATCTTCCTTTCGGGATATGTGTTTTTCGTCAGTCCGAGGGCGCGGAATTGCACCTCCTCTCAAACGGATTTTGGATTCAAGATGGTATGTTGTGATATCGGACGCCGTCAAAGACGTCGTTTTGCTGTGTTTTTTGCTCCGAAACCCTCGGATTTGTTCCCAGTATACCACTAACACCTGCTGCGGCGGACACCATATATCGCTATCTGCAGGCTTCCGAAAGTCTTGTGGATGACTATGATATGATCTTTACCGGTGATCTGGGCAGGGTCGGGTCACGGTTGTTGAGAGATCTGTTAGAGGAAAAGGGCGTTGATCTGGGAGAGCGGCACAGCGATTGCGGTATGATGATCTTCGACGAGAGCCAGGACGTCCATGCCGGCGGTTCCGGCTGCGGATGCTGTGCCTCGGTACTGTGCGGTTATATTTTGAGAAAAATGCAGGAAGGGCTGTATCGCAATATTCTTTTCGTGCCGACAGGCGCGCTGCTGAGCCCTACCACCGTCATGCAAAAAGAGAGCATCCCTTCCATCGCCCATCTTGTGCATCTTCGCGCATAATAGAAGAATTCTTTGGATCGTTTCCGTCACCCCGGGATGACCCGACATCGAGCAACCGATAAAGCAAGGGGCTGTCGCAAATAGATGCGATAGCCTCTCGTTTTTTTGTCCTAAGTGACTTTGTGGCAGTAACACCGACCAATCCGCTTAGAATGGCATTATTATTTTTGCGACAGTCCCGGTCGTCTATGCATCCATCCAGCTGAGCACCGTATGGATCTCTTTGATATACCCCGCGTCGTCGTTGGGCGTTTCGAGGATGAACGGCTTATTTTGCAGAGCGGGATGCAGAGCGATGCGCTTCATCGCCTCCATGCCGATGAAGCCTTCTCCTAGCTTTTCGTGGCGGTCTTTGTGTGAGCCGCAGGGATTTTTGCTGTCATTGAAATGGATCGCGTACAGGCGGTCCAGACCGATAACATCATCGAAGTGTTGAAGGACGCCATCCAAGTCACCTGCGATATCATACCCCGCGTCCCAGACATGGCAGGTGTCCAGACACACGCCGATCTTATCCTTCAGCTCCACGCGGTCGATGATCTCGCGCAGCTCTTCGAAGTTTCCGCCCATTTCCGTGCCTTTTCCTGCCATCGTTTCTAATAGGACGATCGTGCGCATTTCGGGGAAGAGGTTGTCGTTCAGAGCCTTCGCGATCAGCTCGATCCCTTTCTCCGTACCTTGACCGGTATGCGCGCCGGGATGAAAGTTGTAGTAGTTTTCCGGAAAGGCTTCCATACGTTGCAGATCCTGCGCGAACATATCCAGTCCGTTAGAGCGGGTGGTTTCGTTAGAAGCGCATAGATTCATCGTGTAGCTGCCGTGCGCGACAAGAGGACCGAAAGACTTTTCTTGCAGCAGAGTGTTCAGCGCCTCGGCGTCCTCGGGGACGATATCTTTGCTTCTGCCGCCGCGCGGATTGCGTGTGAAGTAGGCGAAGGTGTTGCCGCCGAAGCCGCACATCGTGCGACCCATCGCTTCATATCCGTTCGTCACGCTTAGATGACAGCCGATATATATCATGATCGATCTCCTCCTATCCCCATCATTATAAGATGGATCAGCGGAAGACGCAAGAGAAAAATCCGCGTAGACAAATCCGATTTGTTTTGTTATACTAAGTAGAAATAAAGCTATCATCAGGTAATGAGGTGATCCGATGATTCTGTATATCAACTGCTGTGTCCGTGAAGCGTCGCGAACCGATCGGCTTGCGCGCAGGGTATTAGAACTGCTTGGCGGTGAAGTGAAAGAGCTGCGGCTCTATGAAGAAGATCTCAGACCGCTTGATCGAGGAACGCTCAAGCGTCGTACTGCGTTGATCGAACAGGGCAGCTACGGCGACAGAATGTTTGAATACGCAAAACAGTTTGCTGCGGCGGATTCGATCGTCATCGCCGCGCCGTACTGGGATCTGTCTTTCCCGGCTCCGCTGAAAGTCTATTTTGAGAACATCTACGTGACCGGTATCGTCTCCGAGTACACCGAGGAGGGTGTACCGCGCGGACTGTGTCGGGCAAAGCGGCTGATCTATGTGACGACGGCGGGAGGTCCCTATGATCCGACCTACAGCTACGGCTATGTCAAAAGCCTTGCAGAGGATTTCTTCGGTATCCCCGAAGTTTCTCTTGTCAAAGCAGAGATGCTCGATATCGTCGGAAACGACGCGGAAGAGATCCTCAGAAAAGCGATGGATGACGTTGTTTTGCGAACATATCGTTTTTACGGTTGGGAGACCGCGACCGTCAAAGATAAAAACGGGCTGACTCCACGCGATTATTACGACCTGCTCGCGGGTATCTGGAGCGCTGATACCTGCGCGCCGCGGATGCGGCATGAGTGGTCGCCCGCTAATATAACGCGCGGTCAGTGTTCGATCACCGCGTTTTTGATACAGGATCTGTACGGCGGCAAGGTGTTAGGTGTACCGCTGAAGGATGGAAACTATCACTGCTTCAACGTTGTAGGAAACTGTGTGTTTGACTTGACGAGCGAGCAGTTCGGTGACGTCAAACTCGATTACACCGATTGTCCGGAGCAGTCGCGGGAAGTGCATTTCGCAAAAGAAGAAAAGCGTCAACGCTATGAGCTGCTCAAAGAAAAACTCCGCGAATCGATCGCAGAAAAATTGTCATTATCATAATGTGAAACGGCTAATACTAAGTAGCAATAGATATTAAAGTGTTTTATTGCTACTTGGTATAACGATATTTGGGAGGTATCCGATGTATTTTGATGATCTGACGCTCGGCATGTCCACCGAGATCGCGCCCGCTGTGATCCAAAAGGACAAAATGCTGTCGTTCGCGCGGGTTTATGATAACATTCCGCTCCATACGGATGAAGAATACGCCAAGACCACGCCCTTCGGCAAGCTGATCGCTCCGGGGATGATGTCTTTTCTGGAGGTATGGGCAAAGTATCTTGAGGTCGATTTCTTCGGGGACGAGCTCCTTGCGGGCAGATCGACCAAGATCGAGTGGCATAAGCCGGTGTTCGCCGAAGATTTGTTAAGGGGCAAAGCGACCGTGACAAAGCTTAAGAAAAGAAGCGAGAGAAACGGTCTCGCAGAGGTATCTATGGAGGTATCCAACCAAGACGGCGTACTTGTCTTGACCGCTGTGACAGAAGCGGTCGTCAAGTGTCGTACATGAGTAGGGGTAAGATCAATGACGATTCATTTTCTAACATTGGAACTGGTATTCACGGCGATCTGGCTGCTGGTCAGAGTCATTGTGTGGATCAAAAACAAGAGGATCGATTGGAAGCGCGAGGCGCTGCTGCTGTTGATGTATGTCAATCTTGCGGTCATCATCCGCTTTGTGTTCTTTCCGCGAGAGACCGTCAACGGTGAGGTGCAGCCTTTGGTGTTTGACCCCGCGGCGGTATTTCCGCTTCGGATCAATTTCGTCCCCATCGTCAACATCCTGCGCTTCGATACTCCGCGCGATCTGATATGGAACCTTGTCGGCAACACGGCGATGTTCATCCCGACCGGTATCATCCTGCCGATCCTGTACAAAAGGCTCAACTGTTTTTGGAAGGTGACCTTAGCCGGTTTGATGATCTCGCCTTGTATCGAGATCCTACAGCTTCCGTTCCCGTCCAGAGCGACCGACATAGACGACTTGATCTTGAACACCCTCGGCGTGATGATCGGTTACGGCGTCTACGCGCTGGTCAAAAAGCTGATTTCCTTAGGCAAAAGAGGTTGAGGAGGAGAGAAAGAGATGAACCGATATACGGATGAAGCGCGTGAGCGCTGGGGCGATACCGACGCCTATCAAGAAAGCGAACGCCGCGCAGCAGGCGCTACGGCGAGCGATCAAAGAGAGCTCCGCGACGGGATGGACGCCGTCATGGAGGGCTTTGCCGAGCTGAAAAAAAGCGGGATCTCTCCCGACGACGCTTCTGCTCACAGTCAAGTCGCCGCGTTGAAGAAGTTCATCACCGACCGGCTGTATACCTGTACCGACGAGATCCTCTCGGGGCTCGGACAGCTGTATGTCGCCGATGAACGTTTTACCGAGAACATCGACCGCCACGGCGAGGGCACCGCCGCGTATATTGCCGCGTGTATCAAAAGCTATTGCGCTGAATGATCGGATAGGGGAAAAGCTATGACAGGATATATTGCAGATCTGCGCAAGATCGTCGGACACAAAACCTTGATCCAATGCGCGGCGAGTATCATCATCGTCGATGAGCGGGGCAGGATACTGCTGGGGAAACGCTCGGATAACAAAATGTGGGGATATTCCGGCGGCTCTGTTGAGATCGACGAATATGTCGAAGATTGCGCAAAAAGAGAGTTGTATGAAGAAATGGGGCTGTTTGCGGATGAACTGGAGTTTTTCTATGTGAACTCCGGTCCCGAAGCCCATTATATCTATCCCAACGGAGATGAGGTCTCTAACTTTGAGATCATCTACCTCTGTAAAAAGTGGCACGGAGAGCTGACATCCCGTGACGGAGAAATGGAGGAATTAAGGT
This sequence comes from uncultured Ruminococcus sp., assembly GCA_902790985.1. Classification (GTDB taxonomy): domain Bacteria; phylum Bacillota; class Clostridia; order Oscillospirales; family Acutalibacteraceae; genus Ruminococcoides. Next base: position 258 of record CADAUE010000111.1, on the reverse strand, counting down.
TCTTTTCATGTGATGAGATCGACCTGTCCCTCATCTCTCCTCCCATACGCCATGTGGTAGCGGCATATATCGACCGCTTTAGCCGGATGGAAGCGTAGCGAAAAAACCCGATCGGGCAAGACATTTGTCGAGCCGGATCGGGTTTCTTGTCAGCGGTTCATACTAATCCTTGATAAAAAGATTTAATCAGATATTAGTGATATATTTCGGATAGCGCGACGGGAGACGCAGACAGGCTTGAGGTGTTGTCCAAATCTT
>CADAUE010000110.1 GCA_902790985.1 uncultured Ruminococcus sp. | reverse complement strand
AAAGAAAAAAAGTAAAATTATCACATCCTAAGGCATCAATATCAAAAAATTACGCAAATTTCACAGTAGCGCGCTAATGTGCTAAAGCAAATTCCCCTCCACGACCCCATCATTTACCCGTATCCCTTTCTCTATCCCCGCCCGTCCGCGACGCAAAACCCAAGCTTCCCCTTGTCAATTCTCCCGTTTTATGATACTCTATACTCATATTTACGAGCGAGGTTTTCTATGAAATACAAACTGATTGCGACCGATATCGACGACACCCTGCTGCGCAGGGACAAGACCCTCTCCCCCGTCACCAAAGCCGCGCTTTTACAGGCGCAGGAAAACGGCATGATCGTCGCCGTAGCCTCGGGACGGCTGCCCTACGGCGTACGCCCGTACGCCGAGGCGCTGGAGGTTTTCGACCACGGCGGCTACTACATGGGCTTCAACGGCGGCGCGGTCATGAACAGCCGCGACGAGCTGATCGGCTCTGCCTATCTTGACAGCCGCTACATCGAGCCGGTCTACGATATTCTTCGCCCATCCAACGCCACCACCATGGTGCACAAGGGCAGCACGATCTACGCCGACAGCAAGGTCAACGACTACACCCACATCGAGAGCGACGTGATCGGACTGCCGCTGAACGTCGTCAACGATCTGCCGTCATTCATCGACTGGCAGATCCACAAATTTCTGATCTCGGGAGACCCCGACGAGCTCAAGGAGCTGGAGCAAAAACTGCTCAGCGCCCTCGGCGACGAGGTCGACATCTATCTTTCCGCGCCGTGGTTTTTAGAGGTCATGCCCAAAAACGCCAACAAAGGCACCGGTCTGAAGAAGATCTGTGACGACGCGGGGATCGACATCAGCGAAGCGATCGCGTTCGGCGACAGCTTCAACGATATTTTCATGCTGAAAGCCGCCGGCATGGGCATCGCCATGGGCAACGCCGAAGAAGCAGTCAAAGCTGCCGCAGATAGGGTCACTGCCGACTGCGACCATGACGGAATCTCCGCCGCCTTAAAAGAACTCGGCGTCATTTGAACAGGATCGACCGCAAAAAAGAGCCTTGCAACCGCAAGGCTCTTTTAATACTAATCCTTAATAAAAAGATTTAATCAGATATTATACTAAGTAGCAATAAAACTGCAACCACTTATACGATCAAAGCTCTGTCAGACAGTCGTCCAGCGCCTTGGTGATCGCCTCTTTGTCGAGGTTCTGACCGATAAAGACCAGCTTGATCATGCGGTCGCCGTACTTATCGTCCCAGTCCTTCATGAGTTCGGGATCCTCCTTGAACATCTTGCGGCGGACATGAGCCGGAGCGGCGGCGAGCCACTGACCGTAGTCGGAGCAATCCATCTGCTTGCCGGACTGCTCGAACATGATCGCCCAGTCCTTGTCCTCCTTGATCCAGAACAAACCTTTCGCGCGGATGACATTCTTCGGGAAGGACGCAAAGAATTTCTCGATCTTATCCTTCGTGAACGGCTGACGGCGATAGTATACAAAGGTACCGATGCCGTATTCCTCTACCTCGCCGCCGTCGTGATGATGGTGGTGATGGTGATGGTGACCTCCGTGGTGGTGATCGTGCTCGTCACCATCGTCATCGTGATGGTGCTCATGCTCGTCGTCATCGTGGTGATGATGGTGGTGTTCATGTTCGTCGTCATCGTGGTCGTGATGGTGATGCTCATGCTCGTGGTCATCATGGTCATCGTGATCGTCATCCTCTTCGACGTCGGCGTTCAGCTCCTGTACCCAAGCGGCAGAGGAAGCGACCTTGTCAAAGTCAAAGTTATTGGTGTTCAAGATCTCGCTGATCTCTACCTGTCCGCGGGTGGTCTCGATGATCTTCGCCTCGGGCTGTAGCGCGCGGATGACCTTCTTGATATTGACCAGTTCTTCGTCAGAGACGAGGTCGACCTTGTTGATGATGATGGTGTTGCAGAACTCGATCTGCTGGATGATGAGGTTCTCAATATCCTCGTCGTCGATATCATCCTTCAAGAGAGCGCCGCCGCAGCCGAATTCGCTGGAAAGTCTTGCCGCGTCTACAACGGACACGACGTTATCCAGTCGGCAAAGCTTCGGCAGACGGGGATCGTTGTAGGAACCGTCGAGCATCGAGATAGTCTGCGCGATCGGGATCGGCTCACAGATACCGGACGCTTCGATCAGGATATAATCAAACTTCTGCTGCTCTACCAGCCCCAAGATCTGCTCGATCAGATCGGTCTTTAAGGTACAGCAAATACAGCCGTTCTGAAGCGGGACAAGGTTCTCGTCCTTCTCGTTGACGACGCCGCCCTTTTGGATCAGCTCAGCGTCGATGTTGACCTCGCCGATATCGTTGACGATGACGGCGACCTTATAGCCCTCCTGGTTGTTGAGAACATGGTTCAAGAGGGTGGTTTTGCCCGCGCCGAGGTAACCGGTCAGCAGGGTCACGGGGATGATTTTTCTCATATTTATCAGTCCTTTTCAAAAAATCGTATTAAAAATCAGAAAATACTGTAAAATCCCGGGTATCACAAAAACGGTAAAATCGCGTCGACATGCGCCGCACACAGAATAAGTTCGTGAGCCGATCGAGTCAAGGCGACGGGCGGGTCTCGGCTATACCTTTCACGAACAGCCGAAAAGAACCGAACCGTTTCAATGCGGATATCTGTAGTTTGCACAGACTAATTCTGATTATATTATAGCATAATGGAAAAAATAAACAAGGCAAGGATTAGACGACAATTTCTGTCCGTTGTGAAGCAGTTTTATGATTTTTGACTACACATGCGTAACGGGGGATCACAAAGCAAATGACGCGAACACCGCATAAGCAGACAAATGCCGTGAAACACAAATTGTTTCACGGACGTTTTCAGAGCAAAAATTCGGATTTTTTGTAAATTTTTATCGGTTTTTATTGAATTATCCTAACCTCTCGGTTATAATAAATTCGGAGTTATTTGACAAAAAAGAAAAAAAGGAGTTTATCTATGGCAAGAAGAGATTATGACGATTATGATAGACAACCGAACGCGATAGAAAGAGACCGCATGGAGCGCAGACGTCAGACCAGACGAAAAAGCATGATCACCAACATCGTTGTGGTGGTTGCCGTCATCGCAGTCATCGCCGGTATCATCATCGCGGTCGTCAGTTTGACAAGCAACAAATCGAAGAATCAAAACACCGAGCCGACCACGGTGACCGCGACCATCGCCGCTCCGACACAGTCCAAGGAGACCGCTGCGGCAAGCTCGCAGTCAGCGACACAGCAGAGCAGCCAAAACGCCGCACAGCCGGCAACTCAGCCCGAGTACCAAGCTCCCACACAAGCGCCCGAGTATCAGGCTCCGACACAGGCTCCCGTTTCGTCCGACGCTTCTTCCGGTTCGGGTACATCCACCGGCAGCGCGTTCCACTACTACGCGAGCGGTCAGACCTCTTACGGCTACGACTGGACCTACTCCGGCGGCGGCGGTATCGTGAACGTCAGCTGCAACTACGACTTCAACAACCATCAGTATGACTTCGTGCTGACCGGCGTCAGCGAAGGCACCTCGCCCATCACCCTCTACTACTACACCGCGGACGGTCAGCAGATGCCCGTACCGATGATGATCAACGTCGACAGCAATCTAAACGTCACGCAGATCGGCTGATAACTCATACTAAGTAGCAATACAATAAAACCGGCTGAGCTGCTCAGCCGGTTTTTCCTTCTGCCTGATTTATTGATCTGTAAAATGATAACCGATCCGATTCAAGATCAACTCTCAGTCTATGGAGAGAGAGCTGAAATCCTCACCGGCGCAAGCGTGTACGCACTCCATGATGAATCGGCTTACAGATTCTACATTACCGGAATCTCATCCTCTTCGGACTCCATTTCACCGCTTGTCATGATGACGTCCCCGGTCAGGAATTGGATGATCTCCAGCTCGGTACGCTCATACTTTTCTTTAACCATATTCATGCACATCCTTTCCGGTTATTCAGGCCGATAGGTATAGGAGCTTTGATTAATAGATCCCGTTCTTACGCCGCCGATCGTCACGGTACCGCATGAACAACCCGAGCCTATGCCGATGGCGGAGTATTGATCACCGCCGCTAATCGCCGTGACCTGTGTAACAGTGTTGTTGATCGTGATATTGCCGCAATTTCCGTCGTAGCCGCATCCAATACCGGCAGCATATTCACCACCGATGGCTGTAACGGTACCGCCGTTGATCGTGATGTCGCCGCAGCTTGTATTGGTTGAACGGGAATGTCCGCTTCCGATACCGGCAGAACCATTTCCACCCTTGGCAGTAATATTTCCGCCGTTGATCGTGATATTGCCGCATTTCATATCATGCTCGAATCCACAGCCTCCGATACCGCAGCCGTAACCGTTGGACGAAGCATCAAGCGAGCCTGTACCGTCGATCGTGAGGGTTTTTCCTTCGGGAACAAAAATGCCCGGATGATAAATATAGCCGCCTCTGACGGTATTCGTACCCTCTAAGATAATCGTCGCGTCGCCCAAGAGCGTGATACCTGCATATCTTGCGCTATCGCTATTGGCTGACAAAGTGATATCAGCGTTTCTGAGCCTGACAGTCGCGCCGTCGGCGATAGTTATTTTATGGTTGCCGGAAAGTGTGCCGGTGATGACGCCGCTGTTCTGCACTTCGTAGTTCCCGGTTACGGTGCTGAGATCAATGACGTTAAAATATTCGTCCGCAGCATTGTAATAGAGATAGAACGCCTTGACCGCGTTCTGCAGATTCACGTCATCCGTGCCGCCGTTCAGCGCTTTCTTGATGTAATTCAGCGGGCTGTATTTGACAGCCGCTCCGTTGACGTTCAAGGTGAACATATCACCGATATGCGCCGCCTTGATACCTCTGATACGCGCGACCTGATATTCGCCGTTCGGTACGTCTTGCACGAAATAATCGCCGCAGGAGAATTCAAGATCATCATCGCTCTTGAAGTAGAGCGAGAGGGTGGTCTCGGATTTCAGCGAGAGGGACGCACCCGCAAAGGTCACACCCGCGGGCAGACCGCTGACGTCATAATCAGACACATTGACGGTGACCTCGCCGAGCGCCTTTTCCTCTTCGGTCAAACCGACGTTCGCAAGCTTTCCGGGATTCTTGTCAAAGTAGATCTGTGTGTACGTGCCGTAGTTGAGCAGGGCTTTTACCAGCGGCGCGGCTTTCGCGAGATCCTCTCTTTCATCGGTATGTGTGAGCAAGTAGTCGGCGTATTCCTTGACGGAATAGGTGAACACGGTTCCCTGCTTTTCACCGTCGATGATCTGCGCCTTGATATCGGAGGTCATCTCCTTCGCGGCTACCTGACACTTGAAGACGTAATAGGTCTTATCGCCGGACTTTACTGTTCTCGCGTCGGAAACCTTGATATCCTGTGTATCGGGTTCTCCGTTCTTCGGGATCGTAAAGTGCATATAGGCTGTATCACTGTCTGCGACTGCGTCGGACAGTTCCATATAGAAGTTCACGCCGATATCGCCGTCGAGTGAAATCGAATGACCGACAAGTCTTGCACCAAGCTCGTCGGCATAATCTATCACGGAATCGGTGTAGCTCTTGCCGCCGATCTCAGCCGTCGCGGTGTAGGTCGCCATACCTGCGTCATCAACGATCTTTTCCACAGCCGCGTCGACAGTTTCCTTATGACCGCACTTTTCACAGGTGAAGGTCGCAGTTGCCGAGCAGTGATTTTCCGCCCAGCTCCATATCGGATTGCCGTATTCATGCGCTTGGGTAGCTATATATTTGCAGTGAGGGCATGACTCTGTATGATTATCGCCGTT
>CADAUE010000109.1 GCA_902790985.1 uncultured Ruminococcus sp. | reverse complement strand
CATTCCATTCGCCGTACATGTTTCCTTTCTTTGTTTCGGCGATCAAGTGCATGAGCGCTCTATCGTACATCGCTTTGTCACGGCCTTGATAAAACGCCGTATTATATGCGCGAACGCGCTGATACAGCGGCGGAAAGCGCTTGAACTTTGACCACACGCGTGCCTCTTTCAAGGCTCTTTCAATATCGGGCGTAATCCGAAAGCTCCGTTTTCCCATCGGTGGCAGTACTTTCCTCCCGCGGTCGGTCATCATCCCGAGCTTCTCCAGCCTGCGGACGCGTTCTTTGTTCAGCTCTGTCCAAGGGCTGTTCTTTTGTCGCGGAGAGAACCGCTGCATCCTGACTCCGTCGATGATCTTCTGCGTGCTGTCGATCCATCCGAAGCATAATGCTTCTTCGACCGCGTCAAGGTAGTAGAACGCGCCGTCATCTGAAGGCTTGCCCCGTTTGAGCGTTACCCAACATTCGTTTTCATTATCGCAGTTCTCATAAAGCCATTCCCGAAAAGCCTGTCTGTCATGGATATCCAGGATGTTTTGATATTCGGACACGATCTTCACCTTCTTACGGTCGGTTTATTGTTTCCAACCGTCAAATTTGTCCAGTACAGCGAACAGCGCGTGTTCTCTTTCACTGATCATTTCGGTCGTATCGCCGAAGTACATCACCGTGTCGGAGCGGCTGTTTTCTTTCCATTCGGGCAGGCTGTCCGCGTTCGGATCGCCGTTTGCGGCAAAGTTTTTCCAGTAGCTGAGCATCTGCGCGCTCAGCTCACGGTCGCGACTGTCATAAAGCGTCGAATCGTCGGGGATGTTACCGTAGCAGTAGACTTCCTCTCCGCTGTGCCAGTTGCCGATCCTGCCGTTGGTTTTGGCAAAAAGATATTCGTAGACGGGGATGCCGTTCTCGACGGCAAGGCGGTTCAAGCAGTAGTGCGGGTAGTCAAAGAACACCGCGCCGTAGATCTCAGCCCAGTATTCGTCCGCTTCTTTGTCGTCGTCGGCGGGATAGAGCGCCAAAAGTTCGTCCGCGTATTCGCCGAAGTACCCGCGGATCTTCTGCTCATAGTTTCCCATGTTCGCATGATCAAACAGAATGAACGCCGCGCTCTCTTCTTCGTTGTAGCCGTGCAGGATCATTTCCTCGTTATGTATGCCTTTTTTGTAGGATTCATACGGCGTTTCGGTCAGCGCATAACCGTCCACCGTCATGTGATGGTGGATATCCGCTTCACCTACCAGCTGATCGGCGCTGATCCCGCGCATTTCTTCGATGGAAGAACACCCGTATTTTTTCATGGTTTCTTTGCCCGATGCAAGCGCTTCATCGAGCGATCGGAAAGAGTGGGGCGGTTTGACGGACGCCGTGGTCGAGCTCTCCAGGATCACGCGCCGGAACAGCCCTTTTGCCAAAGGAGAGGTACACAGCGCGCTCGCGCTCGCCGCTCCCGCCGATTCACCGGCGAGGGTGACGTTATCGGGATCGCCCCCGAAAGCGGCGATGTTGTCGCGCACCCATTCGAGCGCTTTGATCTGGTCGAGCATGCCGTAGTTACCGGTCGTACCGTTGGGCGACTCTGCGGCAAGCTCCTCAGACGCGAGGTAGCCGAAGATCCCCAGCCGATAACCCATGTTGACAACGATCACGCCCTCTTTGGCGAGCCCCTCTCCGCTGTAGTCCGCGTACCACGGCTGACCGGTCTGTAACGATCCTCCGTGGATATACACCAGCACGGGCGCGTCCTTCAGCTCTCCTGCGGGTTTGCGGATATTCAGATACAGCGAGTCCTCACTGACCGGTTCCGTATAGTTATCGTCGAGCGATATTTTGTAGTCATGATAACCGATGATCTGCGCGAGCGAGTAGTAGATCGGCAGATTGCGCGGTTGCATCCCCATCGGGGCAAAGTGATCAGCGAGCAGAACGCCGTCCCAGGGCTCGGGATCCTGCGGCTCTTTCCATATCAGCTCGCCTACAGGCGGCTTCGCGTAGGGGATCCCCGCGAAAACCTCTACACTTTTGTCCGCGTTGTAAACACCCTGCACCTCCCCTTGTGAGAGGGTGACGATCTCCGTCTTTTCGGGATTATTCACACTGACGGCAGGCACCGCCTGAACGGGAGGCCATGTAAGGAACAGTGTACCCGTAAAGAGTGTGATCCAGCCGAGCCACACGCAGAGCTTTAAGTACCATTTGTTCCTGCGCCTGACGAGAAAGTGGTGCAGGATATAGAAGCCTGCGGTAACACACAGGAGCAGCACAAAGCCCCATACCGTGTTCTTGTTCAACTCCAGTACCGCCAGCATCAGCGCGAATACTACCGCCGACAGGATCACAAAAAATATCTTCTTTACCTTCATCTTCCGTCACACCCTCACGCGATCGATCTCTATGCTCTCATTATACCCGAAACCCTGTTTTCGTCAATGAATATTCTCCGAAAATCACAGAATTTTGCAGACTGTCATAGACAAATCCAAAACAATTTGGTATGATAAGAAATAACTAAGTTATATTGATTCGGCAACAGGGTGATATCCTATGAAAAACCATCCATCAGATTTGATACACGATCCCTCGGATTTTGTGCTGCTCGCGGATTTTGTCCCCGGCATCATCCAAGAGATCCGCTACTATACCACCTACAATTTTATCGGCGACCGTATCGACGGTTACGAAGAGCCCTGCGCGCTTCTGACAAAAGAAGCCGCCCGGGCGCTGAGATCCGTCAGTAACGAGATGACGGTGCAGGGTTATCGGCTCAAGGTGTTCGACGCCTATCGTCCCGTCAGCGCGGTAAAGCACTTTCAGCTATGGGGGATAGAGGATCAGGATATCCGTATGAAGCCGTATTTTTATCCCGATCTGCCTAAACAGGAGCTTTTTTCCAGAGGATATATCGCGAAAGAATCCAGCCACAGCCGAGGTAGCACGGTAGATCTGACGTTGCTGGATATGGCGACAGGCAAGGAACTGGATATGGGCGGACCGTTCGATCTGTTCAGCGAGGTCTCCCATCCCGATTACCGCGGGATCACCGACGAGCAGTCTGAGAATCGTATGATTCTCAGACGCGCTATGCTGCGCAACGGCTTTGAGCCGTTTGACTATGAGTGGTGGCATTTTACGCTGAGGGGCGAACCCTATCCCGACACCTATTTTGATTTCCCTGTTTCATCAGAGTATTTGAGAAAATAAGCATCCGGACAGGATCCGCAAAAGATTGATAAAACCGTGAAACGAAGCTTTCATTTTACGGTAAAATATAATCACAGATCGGAGGAATAATATGTCAGATATTGAGAGAGTGTGCCGGTTTTTGGACGAAGCGCAAACCTATTATCTCGCGACCGTCGAGGGCGATCAGCCGCGCGTCAGACCGTTCGGTACCGCGCTTGTCTATGGCGGAAAGCTCTACATCCAGACCGGTAAGGTCAAGCCTGTATCCAAGCAGCTCGCCTTAAACCCGAAGGCGGAGATCTGCGCCTTTCAAGACGGTAAGTGGCTGCGTATCGCCGGGGAGCTTGTAGACGACGACAACCGCGACGTGATGGTCGCCATGCTCGAGAAGATGCCGAGCCTTAAGGCGATGTACAGCCCCGACGACGGCAACATGCAGATGCTGTATTTCAAGAACGCAACAGCTACTTTCTGCTCCTTCACACAGGAGCCGGAAATTGTTGAATTATAAGGAGGATCATGATGAACGAAAAAGATATGATTTTAGAAGCGATGAAAACCGCCGGTGTACCACTGAACGCGGGTAAGATCGCCGAGCTGACCGGACTTGACCGTAAGGTCGTCGACAAGGCGATGGCGGCTATGAAAAAGGACGGCAGCATTGTATCTCCCGTAAGATGCAAGTGGGAACCTGCCCAAAAGTAAAATCACAGGCATAAGGCTGTCGTTCATTCGGCAGCCTTATTTCATTCTGTGAGCAGTCATCAAAAATTTGACGCCACCATGACCCGACAGGCTGCATGGAACAACCCGACTGTGATCCTATGCGGTGCTTGCAACGTCAAGATTATCCTGCTTTTGCATGATATTGCAAAGATTTGTAGACATTTTTATGATTATTTGATATGATAGATACCATAGTCAGCAATACATCTCGGTGAAAGGGGTGACGGTTAGATGAACAAATTACAGGCAAATCTTTGCCTAATGTGTGTGACGCTCTTGTGGTCGACCGAGGTCATCATCTTCGCGTGCATCCCCGATTCCGTCGTGCCGTTCGCTACGACGGCGATCACCAGCTTGATCGGAGGCTTGCTGTTATTCCTTTGCTTTTTCAAGCGCATCAAAGCGGCTTTGAAAAACGGCGGCAAAAAACTACTGTTGACCGGCTTACTGCTGTCTGTGTTGAACTGCGGTTATAATGTTCTGTACCAGTATGGCTTGAAAGAATTTGACGTATCCACCGGCGCGTTCACGATCTCTATGACGGTCGTCATCCTGCCCGTTATCTTGATGATGCGCAAGCAAAATGTCGATAGAAAGACATGGATATCGGCGATTTTGGTGCTGGTCGGTATCGTCGTTTCCTATTGCGGCAGGATCGGCAGCCTCAGTATCCCCGGCTTACTGATCTTGATCGGCGGTTGTATCATCCGTGCGATCTATATCATCAAGCTCAACGAAGCTGCGCGTGAATATGATCCTGTTTCGATCTCTGCGCTGATCTCCGCGTTTGTCGGCGTGATCAGCTTTGTGATTTGGTTTGTGATCCAGCCTGCTACTTTTGCCGCTATCGAGTGGAACTCGCAGATCATCGCAAGCTTGTTTATACACGCGTACTTTATCGTGATGTTCGCGCAGACGATCAACATCTTTGCCCAGCGAACCGCAACGCCCGCTGCGGCGACGATCATCTATTCCCTGGAGATCATCTTCTCGCTGATCTGGGGTATGACGATGCCGTCGTCGATCGTTACGCCGGTCACACCGGACGTCTTTATGATCATCGGCGCGGCGTTCATCGTTCTCGGAAACCTTTCAGAGATCATTGACGTCAAGCGAAAGGCGGTGAGGCGGTCATGAGTACCGATAAGAAAACGCCTCTGAGGATGCTGCTCACGGTAGTGACCTTGACCGTGGTCTATCTGATCGTTTCAGTCCCGTTCAAGGTGATGGAGATCATTCCGGGCTTTACCGATATCCGACCTGTTTCCATGCTCGAACCCGTATACGGGATCTTCTTCGGCATCCCCGGATGCTTTGCGTTCGCTGTCGGGAACCTGATCACCGACATCGTCGGCGACAGTCTCAGATGGTCTTCGATCGCCGGCTTTATCGCGAATTTTGCGGGTCCGTTTTGCTTCTATCTTTTCTGGGATAAGCTGTCGCGCGTACCGTTCGATCTGCGCGGGATCAAGAATATCCTTAAGCATATTGCGGTGATCGCTGTCGCTGCTTTGGTTCAGGCAGCTTTGATCACGCCCGCCGTACGGCTGCTCTACCCCGAGGTGGATCATTGGCTGTTGTTTATGACCATTATGATCAATTCCACCTCGTTCCCGATCCTGTTGGGGATCCCCTTGATCATCGTGCTGCAGGAAGAGCTGAAGCTTAAACCGTATCGTCAGAGACCGGCCGAAACTGCGTCGTCACCGTGATATGATCCAAATCTGACAGAATGACCGATTCGAAAGAAACAAAAGCGTTGCAAACAAAAGAAAAGACTGTTATACTAAAACAAGCGGACAGTCCCGACGGTTCGTCGGGACTGTCAGACTGTAGAAAAAGCCATGTTTCGGCGTAAGTTGAAACATGGCTTTAATATTTGACTTAATATTTCTAAAAAATGTAAGCAGTAATTTGAGATAGA
>CADAUE010000108.1 GCA_902790985.1 uncultured Ruminococcus sp. | reverse complement strand
CGCCGTGGCAGATCTTCTGGTGATCCTTCATGCTGTCCAGACGGGTGTGCAGCTCATAGCGGGTGGTCGCGTCAAAGCGGCTTGCGCTGATCTTGCGGTTAAATTTATCCTTGATCTTGTTGAGCAGGGGAGCCTGCTTGCTGAAGATCTCTTTCTGGATGTTGACGAACAGATCGAGGTACTCGTCGAGCTTGTCGGGATTCTCTTCCATCAGCTGGGCGAGGGTCTTGCCGGGGATATACTCGGTGCGAATCGCCCATTTGCCGTCAATCTTGCTGACCTCGAGGAGCTTCGGAACGTTCAGTCCGGTCTCCTCGATACGCGCCTGATTCAGCGCCTCGTTGAGGATATCAGCCTTGCTGAAATCGCTGTCGAACACCTTGAGGACGGTGTCGCCGTCTTTGTAGATGACTTTCTTACTGCGCTGTGCCAAAATCTCATAGTTAGTATCGCTCATAATTGTCTCCTTATTAAAACAGTCATTGCGAAGCCCCTTAAGGGCTGTGGCAATCTCAACCTAATGAAAAGGTCATTGCGAGGGAATTTACCCGTGGCAATCTCAACCTAATGAAAAGGTCATTGCGAGGGAATTTACCCGTGGCAATCTCAACCTATTATACGTCTTTATGCTCGCCGTAGTAGGCGTTCAGATACATCTTCTTGATTTCGCTGATCAGCGGATAACGCGGGTTCGCGCCGGTGCACTGATCGTCGAACGCCTGCTCGCTCATCTCGTCGAGGGTCTTGAGGAACGCTTCTTCATCCGGCACATAGTCGCGGATGGTCGGCATGATGCCGATCTGTGCCTTGAGAGCGGAGATACGCTCCAGCAGGTTTTGGAGCTTCTCATCATCATCTTTGCCGCCGATACCGAGGGTCTCGGCTACCTCTGCGTAACGTCTGAGGGTGTGCGGATGGTCATACTGGGAGAAGGTGCCCATCTTGGTGGGAGCTTCTTTTGCGTTGAACATCAAAACTTCATTCATCATCAGCGCGTTCGCGACGCCGTGAGGGATGTGGTGGAAAGCGCCGAGCTTGTGCGCCATACTGTGCATGACGCCGAGGAAGGCGTTGGCAAATGCCATACCCGCCATCGTAGCGGCGTTCGCCATCTTCTCTCTCGCTTCCTTATCCGGCACGCCTGTCACAGCGCTCTCATACGCCTTGGGCAGGTACTCGAACAGCACCTTGAGCGCCTGCAGCGCCAGACCGTCGGTGTAATCGGTCGCCATGATGGAAGCGTATGCCTCCAACGCGTGAGATACCGCGTCGATTCCCGAAGCGGAGGTCAGACCCTTCGGCGCGTTCATCATCATGTCCGCGTCAACGATCGCCATATCGGGCATCAGCTCATAGTCCGCCAGCGGGTACTTGATACCGCTCTGCTCGTCGGTGATGACCGCGAACGGGGTCACCTCGGAACCGGTACCCGCAGAGGTCGGGATCGCGATGAAATACGCCTTGTCGCCCATATGGGGGAAGGTGTAGACGCGCTTGCGGATATCCATGAAGCGCATCGCCATATCCTCGAAGTCAACGTCCGGATGCTCATACAGCACCCACATGATCTTCGCGGCGTCCATCGGCGATCCGCCGCCGACCGCGATGATGACGTCGGGCTGGAAGCTCTCCATCATCTTCGCGCCCATTTTCGCGCACGCGAGGGTGGGATCGGGAGCGACCTCGCTGAAGGTGGTGTGCATGATACCCAGCTCATCGAGCTTCTTTTCGATCGGTCGCGTATAGCCGTTCGCGTACAGGAAGCTGTCGGTGACGATGAAGGCTTTTTTCTTATTCATGACGCTGCCGAGCTCGTCAAGCGCGACGGGCAGACAGCCTTGTTTGATATATACCTTTTCAGGCGCTCTGAACCAAAGCATGTTGTTCCTCCTCTTGGCAACGGATTTGACATTTAACAGGTGTTTCACGCCGACGTTCTCGTGGATGGAGTTGCCGCCCCATGAGCCGCAGCCCAGGGTGAGCGACGGAGCCAGACGGAAGTTGTAGATGTCGCCGATGCCGCCTTGGGAGGACGGAGTGTTGACCACGATACGGCAGGTTTTCATGCGCTCCATGAATTCGTCGAGTACATCTTTGCGGGTCAGCTCGTTGATGTAGATAGAAGCGGTGTGACCGTAGCCGCCGTCCTCGATCAGCTGTTCCGCGTTTTGGAAGGCTTCTTCGACCGTGTCATATTTGTACATTGCCAGCACGGGGGAGAGCTTTTCGTGCGCGAATTCCTCGCTGATATCCACGCTTTGTACCTCGCCGATCAGCACCTTGCTGCTTTCGGGAATGTCCACACCGCTGAGCTTCGCGATCTTGTACGCGGACTGACCGACGATCTTCGCGTTCAGAGAGCCGTTGATGATGATGGTCTTGCGAACCTTATCGAGCTCATCGGGCTTAAGGAAATAACAGCCGCGATAGAGGAACTCTTCCTTGACCTTATCATAGATCGACGCCGGTACATGCACGCTCTGCTCAGAGGCGCAGATCATACCGTTGTCAAAGGTTTTTGAATGGATGATCGAGTTGACCGCGAGGATGATGTCCGCGCTCTCGTCGATGATCGCCGGAACGTTGCCCGCGCCGACGCCCAACGCCGGTTTGCCGGAGCTGTACGCCGCCTTGACCATGCCGGGGCCGCCCGTCGCGAGGATGATGTCGGCTTCTTTCATCAAGGTGTTGGTCATATCGAGCGAGGGTACGTCGATCCACGCGATGATGCCCTCGGGAGCGCCTGCCTTGACGGCAGCCTCGAGAACGATCCTGGCCGCCTCGATGGTGCTCTTCTTCGCACGCGGATGGGGAGAGATGATGATGCCGTTGCGTGTTTTGAGCGAGATCAAACACTTGAAGATCGCGGTGGAGGTCGGGTTGGTGGTCGGGATGACCGCCGCGACAACGCCGATCGGCTCCGCGACGCGAACAAATCCCGCCGCCTTGTCCTCTTCTACGACGCCGCAAGTCACGGTGTCCTTATATGCGTTGTAAATATACTCGGACGCGTAGTTGTTCTTGATGACCTTGTCCTCGACAACGCCCATACCGGTCTCTTCGACCGCGAGCTTCGCGAGGGACAGACGCGCCTTGTTTGCCGCCAGAGCAGCCGCCTTGAAGATGGCGTCGACCTGTTCTTGGGTGTATTCGCCGAACTTCTCCTGCGCTTTTCTGACTTCGCCGATTTTCTTTTCCAGAGCCTCGACGCTGTCGACTAAATATTTTTCATTGTCCATGCGGATTCCTCCTTGCAAGGTTTCATAGTTTAATACTAATATTTTATCAAGAGCTATAGATATTAGCTTAACATTATAAGTATAGCATACGCAGACGGTGGATTCAATTTACATTTGCACCAAAGAAAGTTTCTGATTTTTAGCGTTTATAGGCAGATTGATATTTTTTTAACAATATATTCGGCGGAAATCACCCCTTGTTTGCTCATGAAAAGTGTGTTATCATAGCAAAAGATTGCGAAAAAGGGGAGTGAAACCGTGAACAGGGAATTGAGCGTGCGTCAGTCCGAGGTCTTGATGGCGGCGGTGATCATCGCGCGCAGTACGTCGTTTGTGATCTCGAAGCTGTCGATGGATTCGATGCAGCCGTTCAACATCCTCGCCGTTCGTTTCATCCTCGCTTTTCTGATATTGATCGTACTGTTCATGAAACAGCTCAAACGATGTACCCGACAAGTGTTCCGCAACGGTGTGATTCTCGGCGTGACCTATACGGGTGTGATGGGCTTTGAGATGCTCGGCATCCGCGAGACGGAGACCTCACTCGCCGCCTTGATCGACAACTCCGCGTTCATCCTCGTACCGTTTTTCGAGATCATTTTCCTGCATGTGTTTCCGAAGAAGAAGGTCATCATCGGTATGATCGTCGCCTTTCTCGGACTGCTCGCGCTGAACTTCGCGCCCGGGGCACAGTTCAATAGCGGGTGCGTGTACCTGTTGATCGCGATGGCGTTTTACGCCGCGGCGATCTTCGAAACCTCGGTTTTTTCGAAACAGGGCGAGCCGCTTCTGGTCGGTATTATCCAGCTCGGCACGATGGGCGCGCTGTCGCTGATCATCTCGCTGATCTTCGAGGATTTCCGCCTGCCGAATACCGGCGCGGAGTGGGGGATGATCCTACTGCTCGCTGTGGTATGCAGCGTGTTCGGCTTCACCCTGCAGCCCGTTGCCCAACGCAGTCTCGACGCCGACCGCGCGGGAATGTTCTCCGCCCTCAATCCGCTGGCGGCGATGGTCTGGGGATTTTTGATCCTCGGCGAAGGCATGACGCCCGCAAAGCTGATCGGAGCGGTGTTGATCTTGATCGGACTGCTCCTGCCGTCGATCAACCTTCGAAAAAGCAAAAAGACATAATACTAATCCTTAATTAAAACCTTTATCATATATTGGGCTAAATTTCGCATAGCTTTGTTGGGCTCCTTGACAGGCGCCAGCCTGCCTGCGTCGCCCGCCGCGCTCTGCAAAATTTATCCCTATTATCTGATTAAATCTTTTAATTAAGGATTAGTATAACAAAACCCCTATCCGCTCGGATAGGGGTGAATTGTTATGATTCATATTCGATCTGCCGTTGATACGGCGACAGAACAAAACGCGTTTAGCCGAAATATCTCTTCAGAAGGCCCTTGAAGCCGGCGC
The DNA here is from genome assembly GCA_902790985.1 of uncultured Ruminococcus sp. Classification (GTDB taxonomy): domain Bacteria; phylum Bacillota; class Clostridia; order Oscillospirales; family Acutalibacteraceae; genus Ruminococcoides. The sequence goes on along the minus strand of CADAUE010000108.1, from coordinate 1,295 downwards.
CGTGGCGAGCCTCATCTCTTGCCATCTCATGAACGGTGTCATGGATCGCGTCGAGGTTGAGCGCCTTTGCGCGCTTCGCGAGATCCTGCTTGCCTGCGCAAGCGCCGGTCTCGGCTTCTACACGAAGCTCAAGGTTTTTCTTGGAGCTGTCGGTCAGCACTTCGCCGAGAAGCTCAGCAAACTTTGCCGCATGCTCCGCTTCTTCAAAAGCGTACTTGGTGAATGCCGCGGAGATCTCGGGATAACCCTCTCTGTCCGCAACTCTTGCCATCGCGAGGTACATACCGACCTCTGAGCATTCGCCCTCAAAGTTGGAGCGCAGATCTGCCTTGATATCCTCGGGAGCGTCTGCCGCAACACCCAGGATGTGCTCTACCGCAAAGCCTGCGTCAGCATCCATCTTGTTGAACTTTTCACCGGGTACCTTACATACCGGGCACTTCTCGGGAGGAGTATCTCCCTCGTGAACATATCCGCATACGGGACAAACCCATTTTGTCATAATCTTTTCCTCCGTTTCGTATATTTTTCATGATAAAATCGGTTGCCCACAATATAACATAAACAAAGCAAAATAAATTTCCGAATTGGAATAATAACGGACTTTCGCGCATAATATTTTGTTAGTCAAAACTAACTTGATTTTGGAGTGATGTGTATGCCGTCCGTCTTTCTCAGCCCGTCATTACAGGAGTGGAATCCCTATGTCAACGGCGGGAACGAAGAGTATTTCATGAACCTCGTCGCCGACGCGATCGAGCCGTATCTCCGCGCCTCCGGTATCTCCTATGCCCGTAATACGCCGTCCCAAACGCTGTCGCAGGCGATCGCTCAGTCCAACGAGGGCAACTATGACCTGCATCTGGCGATCCATTCCAACGCTGCCGGCTCCCAGAACAGCGGTACCGTCCGCGGTACGGATGTGTATTACTACCCGACTTCAACTAAGGGCAAACGCGCCGCCGAGATCATCGCGGAGAATTACAAGAATATCTATCCCCTGCCCGACAGGGTCAAAACCGTCGCGTCAACCGGTCTGGCGGAGCTCAGGCGCACCAAAGCGCCCGCTGTGCTGATCGAGACCGCCTACCACGATAACCTTGCCGACGCCGAGTGGATCCAGGAAAACATCGGCGCGATCGGCAGAAACCTCGCCCAAAGCATCGCGCAGTTTCTGAACGTACCGTTTGTCGATCTCTGATACTAAGTAGCAATAAAACACTTTAATATCTATTGCGGAGAATTCCGCATAACTGCGTTGTCAGTCTTGACAGGCGCCAGCCTGCCTGCGCCCT
>CADAUE010000107.1 GCA_902790985.1 uncultured Ruminococcus sp. | reverse complement strand
GCTGCTTAATGCAGCTCGTCTGCCCGGGAGTACCGCGCCCCGGGACAAGGCGTCGACAGCGGTTTCTGTGAACAGCCCACGCCTTTAAGCTGTCACACACAAAAGGCTACCGAAGCGCCGAGCCTGTTATTGGGCGCTGCGTCGGGGGAATCCTAAAACAATAACTGCACTCGGAGAAAACCTTGTGGAACTGTTTTCGGACGCGGGTTCGATTCCCGCCATCTCCACCATTGATTAGGGCGATAAGTATCATAAAGATACTTATCGCCCTAATCATATATACAAGCAAAGTGGACGATGGCGGGAATCGAAGGCGAGCGTGTCAAGATGTAAGCGTCAGCGCACATCGCAGGCAAAAATGATTCAGCGAATCATTTTTAGCGAGAGCGTAGATTGACGGTGTGTCAGGAGTACGCCGCTCCTAAGACGATATCACTGCAACCACCATAGAAAACTTACGCCATCTCCACCATGTCATATAACCGTACAGTGGAGCCGGCGGGAATCGAAGGCGACCGTGCGACGATGTAAGCGTCAGCGTACATCGGAAGTAAAATCGTGCCGGTGGCACGATTTTAGGGAGAGCGTAGATAGAGCATCTGTCGCCCGTAGACCGCTCCTAAGACGGGGCAGGGCGTGAGCGAATGAAAAACGCACGCAAATTGGAGCCGGCGGGAATCGAAGGCGATCTAATGCCGTTTCTGCTTTGCGGACGCACGCCGAAAATTCGCTTGATACCGCGGAATATTGGCGTTTTTTATCATTTGGTAAAATCTTGTTTTTTCGTCTTGTGCAAAATCATCAAAGGATTTCGACATCGTTTGGTGAATGTCCGTCAAAAGTTAAGAAATTGCAAATTTTCCATGAATTGTATTGAAAAGCGAAATTGATTGTGTTATGATTCGACTTGGATCAAGGGAGTTCCCGACGACCCTTTATCATCACCGCGCATGCGGTGTGGTAAGATGATAGGTTTATCCTATGGTATATGAAAAATCGACAAAGAAAGGAACATGAATCATGAAACGTGTATTATCTATTGTATTTTGTGTTATGATCGTAGCGTCTATGTTTGCTCTGACCATCTCCGCTAACGCGGCTCCCGCTGATGAGAATGCTGCTGTAGCGGCTGACGTTACCACCGTTGAGGAGGGCGCTGAGGCTACCGTGGTCGAAGAGGCTGCTACTGCTGCTGAGACAACTGCTGTTGAAACAACCGCTGAGACCGTCGCTGCTACCCAGGCGGCTACCGTTGCTGCGACTACCGCTGCGACCACTGCTGCCACTACCGCTGCGACCACCGCTGCTACCCAGGCTCCGACCACCGCTGCCAAGGGCGCTAACACACCCAAGACCAGCGATAACTTCATGATCTTTGTATGGATCGGTATCGCAGTCGTAGCTGTTGTCGGCATCATCATCACGATCGTCGTCAGCAAGAAGAAGAAAGCACAGAAATAATTGAACCTGACAAAAGGCGGTGACGGGATTTCCCGCTGCCGTCTTTTTTGCTATTATTGCTTATGAGTTATCAAGATCACAACAATTCCAATTATCGCGGACGTCGTTTTCGCGAAGAGCCCGCGCCTTCGATCACGGATCAGGACAGCTTTGACGTCGACGAGACCTATTCTCAGCAAACGCAGGTCTACCGCGGCTACGACGACGAGAGGACCCGTGCCTATCGTCCTCGTGAAACGCAGCCGTATCGCGGACGTCCGAACGCGTATCGACAGGATCCTTATCGACAGGGCGACTATCCCCAAAGACGTTATCCTCAGAGAAACTACGATGACCGCGAACGGTATTCCGACGGTTACAGCGCAGATCCGCGCTATCGTCAGCCCGTGCGCAGACCCCGTCAGTATGATTATGACGATCGTTATGTGCAAAGTCAGCGCGGCCGCCGCAGTCAGTATGACGACGATTATCGCCGCAAAAAGCCGAAGAAAAAGGGCAGTGTCGGCGCGGCGGTCGTTAGAGGAATCCTCATCGTCGTACTGATCGTAGCGGGATTCATGATCGGCAAACAGGTATGGGAAGCGCTCGACGCGAAGAAGGCGTTTGACCAGCTCGCGTCCCTTGTCGGAGCGGATCGCGGGAACTATCAGGAGCTCTCGGCGAAGAACGGCGATTTCTTCGGGTGGCTCAAGATCGACGATACCGTGGTCAACTATCCCGTCATGCATACTCCGGGCGATCCCGAGAAGTATCTGCACATGGATTTCGACGGCGATTATTCCGACAGCGGCTGTTTGTTCATGGACGCGGAGTGTCGTACCGACGGCAACATGTACTTGATCTACGGACACCATATGATCAACGGCTCCATGTTCGGTTCTCTGCCGAAGTACGAGGACTATGACTACTACACCCAGCACAAGACCATCAAGTTCGATACGCTGAATTCCATCGGCGACTATGAGATCTTCGCTGTCTTCCGCAGCCAGGTCTATGACGCCGGCGACGATGTGTTCAAGTACTATGAGTTCAAGAACCTCGACGATCAAGGAACCTTTGACTATTATGTTTCCAACGTCAAGGCGCTGTCTCTGTACGATACCGGTATCACCCCGACCTACGGCGATAAGCTGATCGCGCTGTCGACCTGTAACTACCATACCTCCGACGGCAGATTTGTTGTCGTAGGACGTAAAAAATAATCGACTTCAAAGGGCGCAGATTTTCTGCGCCTTTTCTATAGACAAGCGAAATCTTTTTTGCTATACTGTGGAAAAGAAAAACAATACGAAACAGATGGATTGATCTGTGTTTATCCAATAATCCGGTATTTCGTATAAGAAAGGATGATTTGATGTTTTGTCCCGAATGCGGAAAAGAAATCCCCGTCGGCGCCAGATTCTGTAACTTCTGCGGCGCTGTGATCCCCGAAAGCGCTCCGCGCCATGTGCGCGACGATTATGACGGAGAGTATGACGAGAGTACGCGCGTTTATCGTCCCGACGATCTGCCTGACGAAGAGAGGACAAAGCTCTATGATCTTGATAACTTCGCGGGCTACGGCGAGCCTGTCCCGCCCGAAGAGGATTATCCGTATGACGATCGCGAGTTCATCGATGATTCCTATGACAACTACTCTGACGGCGAGGATGACCGCACCTTCATGGATAAGATGGACGAGAAGTTCCGCCGTGATGACGATCTGCCGAAGAAGCCGAAGAACAAGGCTTGGATCTGGGTTATTGTTATCGTCGCGATCCTGGTCGTCGCCGGTATCGTCACCGTGGTAGCGATCACCTCCGGTAATGCGAAGAAGAATAATATCGCGCCGACCGCGGCGACTACAGCGGCAACGGTGAAGCCGACCGTCAAGCCTACCGAAGCGCCCAAACCCACTAAGGCTCCCGCGACCCAGCCGCCCGCTACCGAAGCGCCTGCGCCTACCGCTCCTCCCGCTACCGAAGCGCCGCAGGTCATCACCGAGCCTCCCGCGACCCAGCCGCCCGCTCCTACCCAAGCACCCGCGCCTACCGCGGCTCCCGAGCCCGAAACACAGCCTCAACCCGAGAACTGAGCGAAATAACCATGTACAAGGATACCGATTTGACTTCGGTATCCTTTCTTGTTGTCGCTATTTACATATTAGACGGTTTATGCTATAATAACTGTGTATGAGCAAATTTTCCTAAAAATTTGAAGAGAGGAGCAGAATATGAAAAAGGTTCTGATCATCGGCGCGGGTCCCGCGGGACTGACCGCCGCTTATGAATTACTGGATAAATCCAAGGATTATGAGGTCACTGTCCTCGAAGAAAGCGATGTGTTCGGCGGTATCTCCCGTACCGTCAACTACAAGGGCAACCGCATGGATATGGGCGGCCACCGCTTTTTCTCTAAGGTTCCCGAGGTCAACGAATGGTGGGAGAAGATGCTCCCCACCCAGGGTGCGATGCCGTTCGACGACCGTGAGCTGGGACGTACCTCGACCGTCAAAGAGGGCGGTCCCGATCCCGAGAAGGTCGATCGCGTCATGCTTCGCAGAAATCGTCTGTCGAGGATCTTCTTCAACTCGAAGTTCTTTGATTATCCCGTTTCACTGAAATTCGCGACCATCAAAAACATGGGTCTGGGTACCACCATCGTAGTCGGCTTCTCCTATCTCAAGACCGTTTTCCATAAGCGTGAGGAAAAATCCCTCGAGGACTTTTACATCAACCGCTTCGGCAAGAAGCTCTATTCCATGTTCTTTGAGAACTACACCGAGAACCTCTGGGGCAGACACCCGTCCGAGATCTCTCCCGAGTGGGGCGCTCAGCGCGTCAAGGGTCTGTCCATCCGCGCGGTGCTCAAGGATATCTTCGGAAAAATGTTCAACAAGAAGAACCGCAAGGTCGAGACCTCGCTGATCGAGGAATTCGCTTATCCCAAATTGGGACCGGGTGAGCTGTGGGAGCTGACCGCCGCTGATTTTGAAAAAATGGGCGGCACGATCATCAAGAACGCCAAGGTCACCAAGATCATCAAGAACAATGACAACTCTTTGAAGGGTTTGATATACGTCAAGGACGGTAAAGAGATCGAGATCGACGGCGATTACGTCATCAGCTCTATGCCGGTCAAGGATCTGGTCGAGGGCATGAACGACGTGCCCAAGGATATCGCGGCGATCGCATCCGGTCTGCCGTACCGCGACTACATGACCGTCGGCGTATTGATCCCGCACCTGAACCTTAAGAATGAGACCAAGACAAAGACTATGGGCGATATCGTTCCCGACAACTGGGTCTATGTCCACGACAAGAGCGTCCATATGGGTCGTTTCCAGATCTATAACAACTGGTCGCCGTACATGGTGGAGAAGATCAAGGACACCGTCTGGATGGGACTTGAATACTTCTGCAACGAAGGTGATTGGATGTGGAGCATGTCCGATGACGAGTTCGGTCATATGGGCATCAAAGAGATGGTCAAAATGGGTCTGATCGACAAGGAGAGCGACGTCATCGACTTCCATGTCGAGCGCGTCAAAAAGGCATACCCTGCCTACTTCGATACTTACGATCATATGGATGACCTCAGAGAATATCTCGATACCATCCCGAACCTCTTCTGCGTCGGCAGAAACGGTCAGCACCGTTACAACAACATCGACCACTCTATGTGCACCTCCTTCGAGACCGTCAAGGCGATCCTCGCTGGCTCTACCGACAAGTCCGCGATCTGGAACGTCAACACCGAGAAAGAGTATCACGAAGAGGGTAAGGAGAACTGATATGCTGTTGATCTGCTATCCCCGCTGCGGCACCTGCAAAAAAGCGCAGAAGTGGCTGGATGAAAAGGGGATCGAATATGATTACCGCGATATCAAGGAGGAGAATCCGTCCTTGGACGAGCTGAAAAAGTGGTATGAAAAAAGCGGTTTGGAGCTAAAGCGTTTTTTCAACACCTCGGGTCAGCTCTACAAGAGCATGGCGCTCAAGGATAAACTCCCCTTGATGAGCGATGAAGAAAAGCTCAGCCTGCTCAGCGGTGACGGGATGCTTGTCAAGCGTCCGATCCTGATCGACGGAGACACCGTGCTGGTCGGCTTCAAGGAATCCGACTGGGCAGAAAAGTTGATATAAAGCTAGAGGCGCTTCTGATGAAGCGCCTCTTTTGCGTAGTGGCTTAGCAGCCGCAGTCGTTGCCGCAACCGCAGCCGCAGCCGTTATTGTTGTTGCCGCAGCAAGCCCACAGCACGATCAGCAGGATGATGATACCGCAGCAGCTGTTGCCGCCGAATAAACCGTTGTTGTTACACATATGTGTTGCCTCCTATAATATGATATCTTGATGAGCGACGGGTCATCCCATCCGCTACATCTTATACTATGCGAAAGGCTCACGGAGGTGACAGAATGGTTGCGAAAGGGGAGCGGTGTGCATTAATACTAATCCTTAATTAAAACCTTTATCATATATTGGGCTAAATTTCGCATAGCTTTGTTGGACTCCTTGACAGGCGCCAGCCTGCCTGCGTCGCC
>CADAUE010000106.1 GCA_902790985.1 uncultured Ruminococcus sp. | reverse complement strand
GAAGAGTCTACGTCGTTCTCCATCTCGGTACCGTCGGAATAAGCGACATGACCGAAGCAATCGGTGGTGAAGAACAGAGAGCAGGTCTGCTCCTTCCAGTTGTTGCTGGAAACACGCGCGAAGATGATCTTATACTGAACGTCTTTGGTGAATTTGTAGCCGACCTTAGCAACCGGATCAAACTCAAAGATACCGGTCTCGCCTGTGGTAGCGGTACCCTGCAGCTTCTTGCCGCCCCAATCAACCGGTTCGGTGGGATTATCTTCGGTACCAAAGTCGCCGCCGGCGATATAGAACGCGATCTTATCCTTAGCGCCCATCGTCCAGCCGGTACCGTCAACATCGAAATAGAGCTTCGTGCTCTCGGGTTTGAAGCCATCGGTGGTTGCGGCGCCGGTGGCAACGACGCCGACAGTAAGCACGGATACTACCATCAGAACTGCGAGCAGAACTGATATACTTTTCTTTAACATTATAATACCTCCTAAATAATGTTATAATGGTGCGATTACATTATGCCACAAAGTTTTAAAAAAAACAACTGTTTTTTATGATTATTTAGAATAATTTTGATATAAATTTTTATTCGTGTCCCTCATTCTTATGTGATATAGCCGAAATTCTTTTATTTTTCTTTTATATTGGTATTCAATAACGCAAATTTGTGCTATACTGTTATGCGGCAAATTATTGTATTCCTTTTGCCGGATCATCCGGCTGATCAAATTTGGAGGTAACTATGAACTGTGCGATTGTAGGCATCAACTGGGGCGACGAGGGCAAAGGCAGAATGGTCGACCTCATCAGCAGCGACTATGACGTCGTCGTGCGCTATCAAGGCGGCGGCAACGCCGGTCACACCGTCATCAACGAATTCGGAAAATTCGCTCTGCACCTGCTCCCGTCGGGCATTTTCCGCGAAGGCGTCGTATCCGTTATCGGCAACGGCGTGGCGGTCGACCCCGAGAGCATCATCAAAGAGATCGAGTATGTCCGCTCTAAGGGCGTGAAGCTCACCCCCGACAAGCTCAAGATCAGCGCCCGCGCTTCGCTTCTGCTGCCGTGGCATAAGGAGCTCGACTGTCTTGAGGAACAGCGCCTTGCCGACAAAAAGTTCGGCTCCACCAAACAGGGCATCGCGCCGTTCTACTCTGACAAATACCAGAAAAAGACCGTGCTCGCGGGCGAGCTGTTTGACGAAAAAGCCTTTTTCGAGCATCTCGACGGCATCATGGAGTGGAAGAACCTCACCATCGAGAAGGTCTACGGCGCAGAGCCGACCACCCGTGAAGCGCTCAAAGCATGGTACGATACCTACTGTGTGCCGCTCATGCCCTTCATCTGCGACCTCGACGATTTTTATGACGACGCTGAAAAAGAGGGCAAGAACATCATGTTCGAAGCCCAGCTCGGCTCGCTGAGAGACATCGACTTCGGCATCCACCCCTACACCACCTCCTCCTCGACCATCGCCGCCTACGCGCCCATCGGCGCGGGCGCTCCCGCGATGAAGCTCGACGAGATCATCGGCGTAGTTAAGGCATACTCCACCTGTGTAGGTGAAGGACCGTTCACCAGCGAATGGTTCGGCGAAGAAGCCGACAAGCTCCGTGAAGCCGGCGGCGAGTTCGGCGCAAAGACAGGCCGTCCGCGCAGGGTCGGATCCTTCGATGTCGTCGCGACACGCTACGGCGTCAAGAAGCAGGGCGCTACCGCGATCGCGCTGACCAAGATGGACGTACTCAGCTACATGGACAAGATCCCGGTATGCGTGAAGTACAAGCTCGACGATCGCACCACCGACAAATTCCCCTTCCCGAGCCTGCTTGATAAGGCTCAGCCCGTGACCGAGTACCTGCCCGGCTGGGGCGAGGATATCACCGGCGTGCGCAAGTTTGAGGATCTGCCCAAAGCGGCGCAGGATTATGTCCTCTATATCGAGGAACAGATCGGCTGCTATATCAAGTACATCTCCGTCGGTCCCGAGCGCGACAGCATCATTATCAGATAAAAGGAGTATTCCTCAATGACAAACAATTACGAATCACCGTTTTCGGCGCGTTACGCGTCACAGTATATGACCTCTCTGTTCTCGGCGCAGACCCGTATCGAGACATGGCGCAGGCTCTGGGTAGAGCTGGCGCGCGCCGAGAGTGAGCTCGGTCTGCCCATCACCGCAGAGCAGGTCGCCGATCTCGAAGCCCATGTCACCGACGTCGACTTCGACTATGCCGCCGAAAAGGAGAAAGAATTCCGCCATGACGTCATGGCGCATATCCACGCCTACGGCAAAGTCGCACCCTCTGCGGCGGGAATCATCCATCTCGGCGCGACCTCCTGCTATGTCACCGACAATGCCGACCTCGTGCTCTATCGCGACGCGCTGCTCTATATCCGCACAGAGCTGTTGAAGGTCATCGCGAACCTCACGGATTTCTGTGAAAAGTATAAGGACATGCCGACCCTCGGCTACACCCATTATCAGCCCGCGCAGCTCGTCACCGTCGGCAAGCGCGCGTCGCTCTGGTTACAGGACTTCGTATCCGACCTCGACGAGATCGACTTCGCCATCAAAAACGTCAAGTTCCTCGGCTGCCGCGGCACAACGGGCAGTGAAGCGAGCTTTGTCGAGCTGTTTGACGGTGACGGCGAGAAGATCGACGCACTGAACAAAAAGATCGCGTCCGCCTTCGACTTTGACGAGATCTTCGACGTGCAGGGTCAGACCTATCCGCGCAAGGTGGACAGCCGCATCCTCAATGCCCTGTCTTCCATCGCTCAGTCCGCCCATAAATTCGCCACCGACATGCGTCTGTTACAGCACGACCGCCAGCTCTTTGAGCCGTTCGCGAAAACGCAGGTCGGTTCCTCCGCGATGCCCTACAAGCGCAACCCGATGATGTGCGAGCGTATCTGCTCTTTGTCCCGCTATCTGATGGCGGACGCCTTGAACGCGCCGATGACGATCTCTGTCCAGTGGATGGAGCGCACCCTCGACGACTCCGCCAACCGCCGTATCTCCATCCCCGAGGGCTTCCTCTGCGCCGACGCGGTGCTGCGTATTTTGCAGAAAGTCACCGCGGATATCTACGTCAACACCGACGTCATCAACAAGACCGTCATGACCTATCTGCCGTTCATCGCGACCGAGAACCTCATGATGGAGGGCGTCAAGCGCGGCGGCAACCGCCAAGCGCTGCATGAAATTATCCGCCGCTGTTCGATGGAGGCGATCGCCGGCATGGACAAGGGCGAGGCGTGCAACCTGCTGCTTATGCTCGCGGACGATCCCGAGTTCCCCTTGACCGAGGACGAGATGACCGACGTGCTCAACCCGAGCGCATACATCGGCAGATGTCCCGCACAGGTACAGGCGCTGGTCGACAAGACCCGTCCTCTCTTTGAAAATATCAACCGCGAGAACGCGGAGATCAATATTTGATCAACAAACACAATGTCATTCCGAGGAGGGGCAGCGCCCCGACGTGGGAATCCCCTTGTCGGAGAGGTCGTTCTCCTCATTGTGGGATTGCCACGGCTTCTGAACATACGTATTCAGAAGCCTCGCAATGACATTTTTTATTAGGAGTGGTAGAATGCAAAAAATCTTAGTTCTCGATTTCGGCGGCCAGTACAACCAGCTCATCGCCCGTCGTGTACGTGAGCAAAATATCTACGCCGAGATCAAGCCCTACAACAAAATCACCGTGGACGAGATCAAAGCCGAGGGCTATAAGGGTATCATCTTCACCGGCGGTCCGAACAGTGTTTATGATCCCGCCTCTCCCCACTACGACCCGTCTATTCTCGACGCGGGTATACCGATCCTCGGCATCTGCTACGGCTGTCAGCTGATGGCGTACATGGCGGGCGGCGGCGTAGAGAGCGCCGAGAACAGCAGCGAGTACGGCAAGATCGAGGTCACCGTGAAGGACAATGTCCTTTTCACCGATATTCCTGAGAAAAGCATTTGCTGGATGAGCCATCGCGATTATATCCCCTGCGCTCCCGATAGCTTTACCACCATCGCGACAACCGACAAGTGCCCCACTGCCGCGATGTGCGACGAAAGCCGCAGGCTCTACGGCGTACAGTTCCATCCCGAGGTCACCCACACCGGATACGGCAAGCAAATGCTCCGCAACTTCCTCTACAAGGTCTGCGGCTGCAAAGGCGACTGGCAGATGGACAGCTTCATCGAAGATACCGTCAAGGAGCTGCGTGAGCAGATCGGCGACAAGGGCGTCGTGCTCGGACTTTCGGGCGGCGTAGACAGCTCCGTCGCCGCCGCGCTGATCTCTAAAGCCGTCGGCAAACAGCTGACCTGTGTTTTCGTCGATCAAGGTCTCATGCGCAAGGACGAAGGCGATTTCGTCGAGAACACCTTCACAAAGCTTTTTGACATGAACTTTCTCCGTATCAACTGTCAGGACGAGTTCCTGTCTAAGCTCAAAGGCGTGACCGATCCCGAAGAAAAGCGCACCATCATCGGCACCGAATTCTATAATGTATTCTGGAACAAGATCCGCGAGAGCTACGGCTCCGGCTTCTTCGCCCAGGGCACCATCTACCCCGACCGCATCGAAAGCGGCAAGGGCGACGCCTCCAAAATCAAGACCCACCATAATCAAGTGGGCGTACCGAAGGATATCCACTTTGAGGATGTGATCGAGCCGCTCAAAGACCTGTTCAAGGACGAGGTCCGCGCTGTCGGCGAGAAGCTCGGTCTCCCCCACGACCTCGTATGGCGACAGCCGTTCCCCGGCCCCGGACTCGGCGTGCGCGTGATCGGTGAGGTCACCGCCGATCGCGTCCGTATCCTGCAGGAAGCCGACGCGATCCTGCGCGACGAGATGGATAAGTGCGGCTATGCCGGCGAAATGAGCCAGTTCTTCGCCGTTCTTCCCGGCGTCAAGACCGTCGGCGTCATGGGCGACAGCCGCACCTACAGCGAGCTGGTCGCCATCCGTGCCGTCACCACCGACGACTTTATGACCGCCGACTGGGCAAAGATCCCCTATGACATCCTGGGCAGGGTATCGAACCGCATCATCAACGAGGTCGACCGCGTCAACCGCGTCGTCTACGATATCACGAGCAAACCTCCCGGCACGGTGGAGTGGGAATGATTTTGCAAAGAAATATCAACGATGAACGCAAGCGTTCCTGCCATCACTTCCGCACAGCAAATCATCACTTTATTTTGATAACCAACAAAGCCCTTAACCGTTTTATGGCAATTAAGGGCTTTTCTCTATCTTTTATACTAAGTAGCAATAAAAAAGATATTAGCGGAGAATTTCGCATAACAAGGCGGAGGGCGCAGGCAGGCTTGAGGTGTTGCAAAGCCTGATTTGCGAATTTTCCAAATTGCTCTCGCTCGTGCGGAATGCAAGCCCGAAGAAGCGGTAATGGTCGGCGACAGAATCGACAACGATATTATCCCGGCTAACAAAATCGGAATGACAACCGTGTGGATCAAACAAGGGTTGGGCAGTTACGCAGAGCCGAAAACAGTAGAAGAACAACCCGATTATATAGTCAATAATTTAGCGGAGATAACAGAATTATTTAGGTGAGATTATGAACATTACATACAGGAAACTAAATAAAAATGACCTTGATGTATTTATAAAAATGCGAATTAATCAGTTGTGCGAGGAAGGAGCGAAAGAGGATATAGACCTTGAGCCTGCTTTGAGAGATTACTATCTACGGCATTTGTTAGACGGCACATTTATATCTTGGCTTGCTTTAGATAACGATAGAATTATTGGCACAAGCGGAATGTCTATCGTGGAAAAGCCGCCGTATTTCGGTTGCCCAAGCGGTAAAATCGGACTGTTGTCAAGTATGTTTACAGATAAATCCTATCGAAGAAAAGGTATCGCAAAGACATTGCTTTCAAAGGTAGTTGACGAAGCCGAAAAACAGGGGTGCGGAACCGTTCAAATCACCGCTTCAGATATGGGTGTTCTTTTGTAT
>CADAUE010000105.1 GCA_902790985.1 uncultured Ruminococcus sp. | reverse complement strand
ATTCTCAGAGGGAAGAAATCCTCCGTGAAGTGTTCGACGAGGATGAATACGACGATGACTTTTACGATGATGAGGACGAAGGATTTATTATGTCAATGTGAAGCGATCACAGCGTAATATAATAATACAACTCACCGCGATCACTGCGGTGAAGAAAGGAGACCAATGGCAAGAAACAGTGAACCAATCATTATATCGAGTGTTGAATTTGATTATGTCGGTACATCCGAACAATTCAATGCTTTCATAAAAGCTGTAGTGAAAGACTACATTTCTGAAAACAACTTGCTTCCGGACGAGGAATATTACTTGGAAAAATCCGCTTAATTTGTCTGGATATTATATAGAGACTGTGGTATGTTGTGGTTGCACAGAGGTGTCGCAACCACAACATTCACATAAAAACGAAAGGAGAACACACATGAGAGTATGGCTATACTACCGGTTGTCACGCGATGATGATATAGAGCAGAACTCGCTGACTAACCAGAAAAACATTTTGGTGGAGTACGCAAAAGCCCATAATCATGAAATCGTCGGAGAATCGTTTGACGATAACGTCAGCGGAATGACCTTTGAGCGTGAGGGCATCGAGAAAATCTATGATCAGTTTGATAAGAAAAGCATCGATGCGGTTGTCGTCAAAGACTTGTCCCGATTAGGCAGGCACCGTACACAGACGATGGTTTTCATCGACGAGCTGCGCCGACACAACATTCGTGTACTGTCAGTCACGGAAAACATTGATTCGTTCAATGAAGCGGATGATCTGACAATCGGATTCAAAGGAATTATCAACGACATGTACTGCAAGGACACTTCTCGCAGAATCTCTGCAGGATATCTTCAAAAGCAGCGAGAAGGAATTGTCTTATCAGTTCCGCTCGGGTATTTCAAGGATAAGAATACTGATGAAATCATTGTCATAGAGAATGAAGCGGAAATAGTCCGAAGAATCTATGATCTGTATTTACAAGGATACGGATTAAAAGCAATTGCCGACAAGCTGAATTCTGAGGGTGTGAAATCGCCTCTATATTATCAAACGACCAAGCTGAAAAAGAAACCAATGTGTACTGCACCCAAAATCGCAAAGCGGTTTTTATGGAACGGAACAACGGTTAAGAGAATATTGACTAATGAGTTTTACAAAGGAACTCTGGTTTGTCATAAGACACACACCAATAAAATATATCACATCCGCGAAGTGCTTCCCGTTGAAGAAAACTTTGTACACGATGATTTTGTACCTGCTATCATTTCCAAAGAGAAATGGGAGCAGGTACAATTCATTTTCGAGCAGAAAAAGAAGAATGTCCGAGCAAGTTCAGGAAAGCCTTGTCATCGGTATACCGGATTACTGAAGTGTGAGGAATGCGGCTGTAACTTCGTCTGCAAAATCAGACGCTGGGAAGGTTTGCCTGACCGTTATGAGTACAATTGTACCAGCTATCATCGCTACGGAAAGGAGTATTGTACACCGCATAGGATAAATGAATCCATGCTTGATGAATTGATTTACAATGAATTGTTGTCGATCAGGGACGAAGCAATTGCAAATTATCAATCTATTGAAACGGATATCAAGCGGTGGCTGAAATCGAAAGGCAACATCAGCAACAAGATTGCTGAATTGAACAGGGCACTTAAACAACGTATGTCTGATCAGCAGGATATACTGCTTGAACGTATACGTGATAAGGAGCATGCGGAAATCTATACACGGATGCTAAAGTTATGTGAGGATGATATTGATCATCTGAAAAAGGAAATAGCCGCTATCACCAACTACAGTGAAACTATCCGTAAGCGCAAAGCAGAAATAAAAGAAAGCGTCGATCTTATTGAGCAAATAATAAAGGAGGGCGCTGTCAGTGACGCCAACCTTAGGCTATTGGTTGACAGTATCGTTATCTCGGAACAAAACAATAAGCTCCAAATCAAAATCAATCTCAACGCCAAATTTCAGAGACATAGGGATTTTTATGATGATAACGGAAACTTGATTGAAAGATTATTTATATCATAAAAACCAGCAGGCGCACTAATATGGTGCGTCTGCCGACCTTTTTTCTTTTGAAAAGAAAAAAGCCCGTATCTTACGAGCTTTACAGATGTTGGTGCGCCCGACAGGAATCGAACCTGCACCCCGAAGGATCGGGACCTAAACCCGACGCGTCTGCCAGTTCCGCCACGGGCGCACATTTATTATTCTAACAGCTTTCGCTGTGATAATCAAAATATTTTGTTTTACACAGAGGTAACGATACCTAAATCTGGCGCGTCTGCCAATTCCGCCACGCCCGCATGTCAAAAAACGATCGTATTCATTTCTTTTATATTATAATTCAACGGCAGACGGATGTCAATTATTAGTTTCGGCGCCTCTGGCGGCTGACAATCAAGGAAAACATTTGACATCTGATAAGGTTTGCTTTATTATGTATAGTGGTGTTTTACAAGTACAAAACAACATGAGGAATCAATATGAGTGAAAAAATGATGATCGATTATCCCGAGCTTACGATGTTTCATTTGGTCGAAAAGGCGGCAAAGGAATTCCCCGATGACGACGCGGTGGAGTTCTTCGGCAAGAAGATCAAGTACCGCGAGCTGCTGGAGCGTATCAAACGCTGCGCGAAGGCTTTTGCGGCTTCAGGTATCAAGAAAGGCGACGCGGTGACGCTGTGTATGCCGAATATCCCACAGACAGTGGAGTCCTTTTACGCGCTCAACTGTATCGGAGCAGTCGCGAACATGGTGCATCCTCAGTCTGCGCAGAACGAGATCACCTACTATCTGAACGTCAGCCGCAGTAAGGCGATCGTGACGGTCGATCTTTTTTATGAGAACGTCAAAAAAGCGGTAGAGAATGCCGATCATCCCGTGAAGATGATCATCTGCCGTATGCAGGACGAGCTGCCGTTCCCGCTGAATCTTGCTTTTCTGGTAAAAAAGGGAAAGGACTATCTCAGGTTCCCCGACTCTGAGAACAGCATCCTGTACAAAAAGTTCCTCAAAGGCGCGGATTCGGTCGACGAGCTGAAAGCCGTTCCTTATGAAAAGGATCGCACGGCGGTCATCCTGTACAGCGGCGGTACCTCGGGTCTGCCCAAGGGGATCTGTCTGACCGATCTCAACTTCAACGCCTGCGCGATGCAGGCGCGTACCTCGATGGAGACGAATATTTCCAATAAAATGCGGATGCTCAGCTGTATGCCGATGTTCCACGGCTTCGGTCTGGGGATCAACATCCATATCATCTTGATCTACGGCGCGTGCTGTATGCTAATGCCGACCTTTGACAAGCACAGCTACGCCAAGGCGCTGATCGATAAAAAGCCCAACTTCATCGCGGGTGTACCGACGATCTTTGAGGCGCTCCTGCATCTGCCGGAGCTGGAGGGCAAGGATCTGTCCTATCTCAAGGGCATGTTCTGCGGCGGCGATTCGCTGTCGGTCGAGCTGAAAAAAAGTATCGACGCCTTCCTCAAGGAGCATAACGCGGGCATACAGGTGCGCGAGGGCTACGGTCTGACCGAGTGTGTGACCGCAAGCTGTCTGACCCCGAAGAACGAATATAGAGAGAACAGCATCGGTCTGCCGTTCCCCGATACCTACTACCAGATCGTCGCGCCGGGTACGGACGACGTCCTGCCGTACGGGAAAGAGGGAGAGATCATCCTGCGCGGCCCGACGCTGATGAAGGGATATCTGAATAACCCAGAGGAGACCTCCAAGACCCTCCGCAGACTTGCCGACGGCAACATCTGGCTGTATACGGGTGACCTCGGCTCTATGGACGAGGATGGCTACGTCTACTTCAAACAGCGTATCAAGCGTATGATCATCACCAACGGCTACAACGTCTATCCCGGCCCGATCGAGAACGTGATCGACGGTATCGACGAGGTGGCGTACAGCTGCGTCATCGGCGTCAAAGACCCCCGCCGTATGCAGCGGGTGAGAGCCTATGTCGTCTTACGAGACGGCGTACAGCCTAGTGATCAGCTCAAAGAGAAGATCATGCAGGAGCTTTCTCTGCATGTCGCGAAGTATGCCCTGCCCAAGGAGATCTTCTTCCGCGACGAACTGCCGAAAACACTGGTCGGTAAGGTTGCTTACCGCAAGCTCGAGGAAGAAGCTAACGCAGAGATCGAGGCGCTGTCATGAAGCTCAGATGGTACGGCACGGCTTCTGTGATGATCGAATCGAACGGCTTCAAGCTGATGGCGGATCCCTTTCTCGGTATCCCCATCGAGGAGAACCGCTTTCGCCGGCAGCTTAGGGCGATCCCGTTTCGCGCTGCCGACGCGGTGCTGGTCACACACGGACACTTCGATCATATCTTAGACCTGCCGAGATTGTATAATGATTCTTTTATAGAAATATACGCGACCGCAACCCCCTGTCATACATTGTTGGACAAGGGCATGAAGCTCAGCCGACTGCATTGGATCGAGCCCGGTGAAACGTATGAAATCGGCGACTTCTCGATCAGAGTATATGGAGGGCGGCATTGTCGCTTTGATCTCGGCGTCGTGTGCAAAACGATCTTCAAGGCCAAGACCTTCCGCAATCCGAAACGGTTGATACAGCTGTTGGATCTGAACAGGGAATATCCCGAGAACGGCGAGACCGTCTTTTACGAGATCACCGCAGAGGGGAGAAGGATCCAGCTGATGGGCAGCATGGGGCTTGATCCCGCGGTCGATTATCCGACCGGCGCAGACGCGCTGATCCTGCCGTTCCAAGGGACCGGCTGTCCCGCAAAGACCGTCATGCCGATCATCGAACGCTTACAGCCGAAGTCGATCTATCTCGATCACTACGACGACGCGTTCCCGCCGATGTCCGATCATGTCGAGACCGCGACATTCGCGGCACAGATGTCGGCAAAGGGGCTCCCGACCACAGCGATGATTCGCGGGAAAACTTATGAGATTGAGAGGGGATATGAAGTATGGCAAAGGTAATCAACGGATATAAGAGAAAATGGGGAGACCGCTGGGACGGCAAACGCGTCAAGGTGACGGGGATGCAGACGATCGTATCGACTCTCTGGCCGAAGCGTACCGACTGTGAGGTCTACCTTAACGATGTGCTCGACGTGACCGAGATGCTGCGATTCGTCGCCAAAAAGAACGCCGAGCACCCCGATCTGAAAACCACCTTCTTCCACTGTGTGATCGCAGCGATCACCAAGATGGTCTATGAGCGTCCTTTGATGAACCGTTTTGTACAGGCGGGACGCACCTATGAGCGCTATGAGATCAGTACCGCATTCACCGCGAAGCTGGCGTTTGACGACCACGCGGAGGAAGCGCTGCTGTTCTTTGTGCCCAAGCCCACTGATACCATCGACGACGTCAGCCGGCTGGTGGTCGACCGCGTCAATAAGGTGCGCGCGATGGGGGATAACAAAGCGGGCGTGGACGATCTGCTGGACAGCGTAGCCAAGCTCCCCCGACCCTTGATCATGCTGATCGCCAAGATCGCCAGATGGCTCGACTTCTGGGGCAAAAGCCCCAAGGCGCTGACCGAAGGCGATCCGCACTACTCGTCGATCTTTCTCTCCAACCTCGGTTCGATCAAGTGCCCCGCTGTGTATCACCACCTCAACAACTACGGCACCAACTCGATGATGATCACGATCGGTACGATCCACGACGAAGAGCGCCTCATGCCCGACGGCTCTAAGCAGATCCGCAAGATGTGCGATATCGGCGCGACGCTCGACGAGCGTATCGGCGACGGCTTCTATTTTGCCAGAAGCCTGAAGCTCGTGCAGTATATCTGCGATCACCCCGAGCTGCTCGACCGACCGATCAGCGAGCCCAGCGGCTTTGATTATAAATAGTATAGACAGAGAAGCTCGTCTTAGGACGGGCTTTTTTCTTTATTAAATAGTCATTGCGAGGGGCATAGTCATTGCGAGGGGCGCAAAGGAAAAGGTAGAGATTGCCACGTCGGAACCATGTTCCTCCTCGCAATGACAATCTGAAATGCGCCCCGTGGCAATCCAAACCGCTTATGAAAATGTCATTGCGAGGCTCGCAAGAGCCGTGGCAATCTCAACCTATTTAAAAAGTTGAAAAATTCATCTGAAAACTATTGACAGTCATGTGAACCTGTGGTATAATCAAGTAAACTTCAAGGAGGGAACCATGATGACAGATAATCCAAACGTCAAACGCCGCGGCAGGATCGCCGATTATATCCCGCTGATACAGGCGGCTGACGGCTTGACGCTCGGTCAAGTATGTTCACTGAGCGCTTTAGAGCCGACGACCGTACAGAATTGGATCAAGCGCGGCTATGTACCGCATCCTGTCGCGAAGAAATATCACGAACGCCATCTTGCCCGTATCCTTTTGATCGCGCAGCTTCGAGAGAGTATGCCGATCGACCGTGTCGGCGAGCTGTTGAGCTATATCAACGGAGACGCCGACGACGAATCGGACGATATCATCACCGAAGAAGCCTTGTATGACCTCTTCCTCGATATCGCCGAGAAGCTTGAACGGAGCTTCCCGAAGCCCGATGGGGTAGAGGAAGTCGTCCGCTCGGTCCTCAAAGACGCCGCGATCGATGCGGGATCTCGCGACAAGCTGACCCACGCTTTATGCGTGATGGCGTTCACCCATATGGCGAATATCTTTAAAGAACAAGCTGACAGTTTATTTAATGAAAGGAAATAATCATGGAAACCGTAACAGTGGTCAATAATAAGAAATGGAAGAAATGGATCGCTCCCGCTGTGATCGCCGTCGTCGTTATCATTCTCGCGCTCAACGCGGTCACGATCGTAGACGCGGGTCATACCGGCGTCGTGGTCACGATGGGCAAGGTCAACGAGGGCGTGCTGCAGGAGGGCATCCATCTGAAAGCGCCCTTTGTCCAAAACGTCGTCATGATCGACAACCGCATCCAAAAGCTCGAGGTGCAGACCGAGGCGTTCTCCAAGGACCTGCAAAGCGTCGATACGACCCTCGCGATCAACTATCGCGTCGATACCGACAAGTCTTACAGTATTTATAAGAACATCGGCGCCAACTACGAGAGCGTACTGGTAACACCTGCGGTCAACGAGGTCTTGAAGGCGATCACCGCGACCTACACGGCGGAAGAGACCGTCACCAACCGCGCGCTGATCTCCGACGGTCTGGTCACGGGGCTGAACGAAAAGCTCAACTCCATCGGTCTGTATGTGACGGACGTCAATATTATCGACTTCGACTTCTCCGACGCGTTCATCACCGCGATCGAGGAGAAGCAGGTCGCTCAGCAGCAGCTTCTGAAGGCGGAGACCGAGAAAAAGACCGCGATCACCAACGCCGAGGCTGAGGCGGAGGCCGCCAAGGTTCGCGCCGAGGGTGAAGCTGAAGCTAACCAAACGCTCGCAAAATCTCTGACGGAAGAGGTCATCGAGAACAAGAAGATCGAGAAATGGAACGGCGAGCTGCCCAAGGTAAGCGGCAGCGGCGGCACCATCATCGACTTCGGTTCCGTCGACAAGGATTAAACACTTATTGGGTGACAATTATGGAAAACAATCAAACCGATTTTATGAAGAACCGCCCTGTAGCGGCACAGGCGAACCAGTTCAAGGACGTCTACGGCTCACAGAAAAGCTCGACGCGCACCACCGTCAGCGCGGTGCTTAGTGTGATCGTGTTCATCCTCATGATGATCGCGATCTTCACGGGCAACAATCTGATGATGCTGATCTTCATCCCGCTGTTCGTGGTACTGCTGATATCGTTCTTTGTCGGAAAACACGCGGATCATCAGAACAGACCCGCAGAGCCCCGGGAGCATCCCGAAGCGATCTTCAAGGATCATGAGATATAACGGAGGTGACTTATGAGCGGTATGACAATATTTTGGCTGATCTTCACCGTCGTGACGGCGGTACTGGAGGGCTTGACCGTCCAGCTGGTGTCCGTCTGGTTCGCTATCGGCGGACTGGCGGCATGTATCACCTCGCTGTTTACTGACAGCATCCCGATCCAGGCAGTCGTGTTCGTGGTCGTCACGGCGATCGCGCTGGTCGTCACCAGACCTTTGGTGAAAAAGCTGAGGAAGAAGAAAGCTGAGCCTACCAACGCCGACCGCTATATCGGCAAGACGGCTGTCGTGGTCGAAAGGATCGACAACGAGAACGCCACGGGACTTGTCAAGGTCGATAACCAGAAGTGGACGGCGCGTTCTGTTGACGGATCACCCATTGAAGAGGGCTTGACCGTCACCGTCGCCGCCATCGAGGGCGTCAAGCTGATCGTTAAACAAACTAAGGAATCATAAATGTCATTGCGAGGGATTTATCCCGTGGCAATCTCAACATTATTATATCGGAGATATCCTCCGGAAAGGAAAACATTATGTCAATCGTATCATTGATCATTATTGCGATCATTGCGCTGCTGCTGATTATCGTCATCGCCCGCAATATCAAGATCGTACCGCAGGCACATGCCTTTGTCATCGAGCGTCTGGGCGCGTATTATCAGACATGGGGAACAGGTCTGCACCTGAAGGTCCCCTTCATCGACCGTATCAGCAAGAAGGTTTCTTTGAAGGAACAGGTCGTCGACTTCCCGCCCCAGCCCGTTATTACCCGCGACAACGTTACCATGCAGATCGACACCGTCGTGTACTTTGAGATCACCGACCCGAAGCTCTATACCTACGGCGTGGAACGTCCGCTCTCGGCGATCGAGAACCTGACCGCCACCACTCTGCGTAACATTATCGGCGACCTCGAACTTGACTCGACTCTGACTTCCCGCGACACCATCAACGACAAGATCCGCATCATCCTTGATGAAGCTACTGACGCGTGGGGCATCCGCGTGATCCGTGTCGAGCTGAAGAATATCCTGCCCCCGCGTGAGATCCAGGACGCGATGGAGAAGCAGATGAAGGCGGAGCGTGAACGAAGAGCCCGTATCCTCGACGCGGAGGGTGAGAAGCGTTCGCAGATTCTCGTCGCAGAGGGCTTGAAGGAATCCGCGATCCTCAAGGCTGACGCCGTGAAGGAATCGAAGATCCGTGAAGCCGAAGGTGAAGCGCAGGCGATCCTGACCGTCCAGAAGGCGAACGCCGACGCCCTGCGTATGCTCAGCGAAGCCGATCCCAGCACAAAGGTCATTGAGCTGAAATCTCTCGAGGCTCTCGCAAAGGTCGCCGACGGTAAAGCCACCAAGCTCATCATTCCCTCGGATATGTCCAAGGTCGCTTCTCTGGCGACCTCCGTCAAGGAAATGGTCACCGACGCGAAGGAATAAGATCGTAAATAACAGCGTCAGTATGTCAAACAGACCGGAGATACGACGGTGTCTCCGATCTGTATTATAGTTTTTCATTTTGCAACAGAAAGAAATTAATTTTTTGATTAAGAAAGGAACAATCGTTAATGCGTTGGTTAAGGTCTTTTTGTAACGCTACTTATTCTCAATTACTCCTCGGAACTCTGGTATTTCATGTCAGTTTATTCCACATTTTTTTCGCGATCGCGTTTTCCCGTGAAACGATGATTTCGCCGATGCTCGGATATCTGCTGTTTTTATCGACGGTGATACTTGTTGTCTCTCTGTACAATTATTTCTCCGCGCTGAAGGTCATCTCTATCGTGTTATGCGTCCTCTTTGGCGTAATACTGCTGGTTTCGTGGATAGGAGAGCTCTCGTCCTTTTTTCTGTTCCTCGTTTTATTTGCGGTTTGCTACGCGGCGCTGTTCGTGATCGTTGTCCTGGTCAGATTCCTGATCAAGAAAATCGTTTTCGGTGGTAATTCAAACGATACATATGCATTTGACTATATGGCTGCTCCCGCGGGGAGATTCAGCGTCAGCCCGAAGGCTATGACGTTCGTATTCCCGATCTTGGAGGCGCTGTGCTTAGTGCCAACTCTCTATTCATGGCATAACGAGCTGTCAAAATTACAGGATCGGGCTCTGTCGGGAATGGGTATGGGAAATAATCCCTTTGGCGGCGACGCGTTTGATAACATCCTTGAACAGACGTTTGGCAAGGCGTTGTTTTTCTTCAAGCTCCCGATCATTCTCGCGCTGGTAGCTCTCATTCTGCAATTCGTTTTCCTGCGGTTAGGCAAACCGGTGTGGTTCAGTATCTTCTCGGGACTGCTTGCGCTGGTATTTATTTTCACCGTATCATTTTTCGCGTCGGCAGTCGGACGCAATATGGAATGGCTCGCCGTGGCTCTGCAGTATGTATTCGCGACCGTTATGGCAGGCACGTTTATCACCTACGGCTTTTATAACGAATAGCGCCTGCACTGAAAAAAGAATAAGCGACGGCGCTGTGAGGATGGGCAGTTATGCTCATTCTTCACAGCGCCTTTGTTGATGGCCCTATGCGCTTTTTATGCGAGGCTGTCGGGGGTATACATGGCGTCCTCGTCCATCTCTATGTCATGCTCACGCATGCTCTTGTCCGCGCGCGAAGCGGCGTTCATCAGCGCCATCACCAGCACACCGAAGATACCGCCGACCAAAAGCCCTACCAAGAATCCGATCATATCGCTCCTCCTTTATTCATAAAGATTATTCATGAACTTGAAATGATAGTGAATAAATATTTATATTCTATTATTCCCATATATCATTATAAATATACATTCATGCTGTACAATACTATATATA
>CADAUE010000104.1 GCA_902790985.1 uncultured Ruminococcus sp. | reverse complement strand
CAGACAAAAATCTGCACCGTCAAAACTCCGAAGGACTGAAAATGAGCAAGATTTCGAGCAAGTTTCGGTGCAGAAAGTGCAGGCAGGCTGGCGCCTGCCGAGATCGATAAGCCGAAAATTGCCGAAATATTGCCATTTTCAGCAGGTTCGGATTATTCCTGTCACCCTAGACATCAAATATACTGAATGAAATTGTGTCTATGGAAACAACATTTTCTTGTCATATCACCGATAATTTGATATAATTATTCTCAACAGTTTTATGCGAAGGAGTACAACATGCGAAAACAAACGCTGAACAGACCTCCGATAGACCGTGTAAAAGCAAATGTCGAAACAGGTCTTACCTCGGCTCAGGTCGATGAACGAATCAAAAAAGGCTATGTGAATATCGCGACAGACCCGAACGAGAAAAGCACACTGAAGATCATCGCGGAGAATCTTTTTACTTTCTTCAACTCCGTATTGCTGATCATCGCAGGCGTGTTTATCATCTTTATGATCTATCTGACCGCGTCGGGTCACAGCAATATCGTTGACAAATATTTCGGATTTTCCAAATTCATTTTCCTTATCCCCGCTATCATGAACGTGGCGATGGGAACGTTTCAAGAGATCAAGAGCTTGAGCGTGATCAAAAAGCTGCGGATCGTCACAGGCACAAAAAGCAAAGTCATCCGCGACGGGCGACAGCAGGAGATCGAAGCGGATGACATCGTGCTGGATGATATCGTCGCAGTATCCGCCGGAAGTCAGGCGACAGCCGATCTGATCGTTTTAAGCGGTGAGGCGGAGGTTGACGAATCCATGCTGACCGGTGAAGCGGATCACATCAAGAAAACCGCGGGCGATACGATCCTGTCGGGTTCTTCGATCATCGTCGGCTCAGCACGCTGCCGCGCCGACAAGGTCGGTAACGATACTTACGCCGCCGAGCTGACCGCGAAGGTCAAGAACAGCTCCGGCCACAAATCCGAGCTGATGTCCGCGATCATGAAGATCATCAAGATCCTGACCATAGGGCTGAGCATCGCCGTCGTTGTCGTCACAACCACCCTCATGATCAAGATTGCCGCCACAGGCAACGATTCGATCATCTGGGACGGCATGACCCTCTCTCTGAGCGATCCCGTGACATGGTCGCTGATCGTGCTGACAGACGGTATGTTCGGTATCGGCATGATCCCGACGGGTCTGGTGCTGACGACCTCCGTCGCGATGATGGTTTCCATCGCGCAGCTGACAAAAAAACAAACGCTGGTGCAGGAGCTGTACTCCCTCGAAAACCTATCGCGCGTCGACGTCATCTGTCTCGACAAAACCGGTACGCTCACAGACGGTACGATGGCTGTCTGCGACGTACAGTCCTATATCCAAATGAATGAACTCAAGCGCCACATACGTGCGCTGATGGGCGCTTTTGAAGAAAGAAACGCGACATCGGAAGCTGTCTTCAACCATTTCGGAGCCGATCAAGATGTCGACGTCAAAGAGGTCATCCCCTTCTCCAGCGCAACCAAATTCTCGGGACTGATCTACCGTGACGGCAAGAAGCTCTTGATGGGCGCGCCGGATTATCTGGTCGATGAGAGCGACGCACGTTTCTCCTACGCGGTCGAACAGTCCAAAAAAGGCAACCGCGTGATCGCGGTAACGCTTAGCGGCGAGCTGATCGCGATGATCGCGATTGAGGATCATATCCGGGAAACCGCCGAAGATACGCTTCGCTTCTTCCGTGAGAACGGCGTGACTGTCAAGGTCATCTCCGGCGACAATCCGCTGACTGTCAGCAGGATCGCCGACAAATGCGGCATCGTCAATTCTGACAAATACATCTCCCTCGCGGGCGTACCTCTCGAGGATATTCCCGGTATCGCAGAGGACTACACGATCTTCGGCAGAGTTTCTCCCGAACAGAAAGAAGCGCTGGTCGCGGCTCTCCAGTCGAACGATCACAAGGTAGCGATGACCGGCGACGGCGTCAACGACATTCTCGCCCTGCGCCGCTCCGATTCCTCCATCACCTTTGCGAAAGCTACCGACGCGGCAAAATCCTGCTCCGACGTCGTCCTGCTGGATAATGATTTCAGTCACCTGAAAGAGGTCGTCGGCGAAGGCAGGCGCGTGATCGGCAACATCCAAAAGACCTCTGTCCTCTATCTGATGAAGTCAACGATCGTCTTTATCCTCGCCTTCGCTTTGATCCCCTTTGCCAAAGCGCAGATGTGGTTCTCGATTGAAAACACCTATATGCTCGAGGCTGCGGTCATCGGCACAGGCGGATTCCTGCTTTCGCTGGAGCCGCGGAGGACCCCTGTCAAAGGCTCGATGATGAAGAACATCATCTCACAATCGATCATGGCAGGCGCGCTCGCCTCTATCGCGGTACTGCTGCCGATCCAGCTCAACAGAGTACCGATCTTCTACGGATTGGAACCGTTCATCTCCGACGCGAACGTCCGTCCGATGATGACGATCATGACCTCGATCGCGGGCTTTGTCGTACTGTTCTCTATGTGTATCCCGTTCAACAAATATCGCACTAAATCCATCCTGGCGGTGTTCGGGGTCGCGGTGTTCCTTGGGCTGCTGCTGCCTACCTCCTTTATAGGCGGACAGGCGATCGGCGCTTCAATGCTGCAATTTGACGCATCGGCAGGTCAGACGATCTTTGACGCTCAGCTCGTCACGGAAATGTTCCGCCCCATGAATTCGCCTGTGATCAGAACGCTGATCGGCGATCCCAACAACTTCGTCATCCTGCGCATCTTCCTGTACATCGCGGTTCCCGCGTTCATCCTCACGCGTTTCGCGGTCGAAAACTACGCCCGTTCCGAGTATAAGGACGTCAAGAAAAACCGCGCCTTCCGTATCGGCAGAAGACTGATGCTGACCGGTGGATTTGTTCTGATCCTACAGTCCTTCTTATCGATCGGCTCCGCGATCATCAGTTTCAAAGAAACACGGGCGGAGATCGGTATCATCGGTTTCGCTGTCCTCATCATCATCGTCAGTTTGATCTGCGCGGTCCAGATCGCGATCGGCGTGATCGGTTACATGGTCTGGGCAAATCCGACGCAGAAGATGATCAAGCTCGGCTTCATCTCCGGTATCGTCCTTTTCGTTCTGTCGATCCTGCCGGTGATCCTGACGGGAAGCATCGATAACTCCGGCGATCCGCTGCTCTTTGTCGACAGCGTCGTCACCTTGATCATCTCGATCGGATACGTTATCGGATCGTTCATCGTCAGAGCAAATTATAAACTGGCGCGAGAAAAGAGAACACAATAAACAGCATATCGGAACGCAACAGCGGATGTGATAATGATACGACCCCCGCAAGTTAGTTATTGATCTAACTGACGGGGGTCATACCTATTTAGTGACGGAATAGCCCTAATACTAACTGACAACGCAGTTATGCGGAATTCTCCGCTAATATCTTTTTAAAGCTTTTTATTGCTACTTAGTATAAAGTGCCTTTCCGATCCTATGATCCCGATCGTCCGGGCAAATTATAACGGAAACGCTACCGCTTCTTTGTACAACTTTTTGAGGAGCGCGATCAACTCGGCAACACTCTGTCGTGCATCATTTTTGTGCGTTCATAAAACGCACTCAAAGTATTCCTCACAGTCAAAGGGAATCCATGCGAACTGACCGCTGTGGTCGTTGAGAAATCCCGGCGCTAAGCATATCCCCTTCCCCGCGGCTACATTAGTCAGTGTTGTGTCATGATCCGCGCTGTTGAAGTAGTTGATCTTTCCTGTCGAGATCAGTCGGTGCTGTACCGCTTTCAACGCCGTCGGTGAACCGCCGCCGACCATCAGCGTCCTGTCGTAGAGATCGCTCGCGGTGATGAGGTTCTTCTCCGCGAGCGGATCATCCCGTCGGGCGATCAGATAAATACGGCTGTCAAACAGGTCGTGTACGATCACGTTTGACAGCTGACGCGTATGCTCCCTGAGCGAGAACAGAATATCCGCGTCGCCTTTGAGAAAGCTATCCATACCGCCTTCATACTGAAACTTCGGGACGATCTGAACATCCGGCGCCGTTTGCTCAAACAGCCGCATCGCTTCCGGCAGGAAGTAGATCGCCTGCCGCACCATCAGACTGACGGTAATGCTGTCCCTATACTTCGCGCTGAAATTCTGTCCCTGCTCAACGGCGCGTTTCAGATCCTCGCGCATAGCGGATAGGAAGCTGACGAACTGCGCGCCGGCAGGCGTAAGCGCCGCACCCTTACCGCTGCGTTCAAAGATCAAAAAGCCGATCTCCTCTTCAAGCAGCCTGATCTGGTAAGAAAACGTCGGCTGGCTGACAAATTGATTCTCAGCCGCACGGCTGAAATTGAGCGTCCGGGCTAATTCGATACAATAGTCGATCTGTTTCGTAGTCATAGCTATACCTCTGCTATAAAATATTTAAATCAATTATAGCACATTTCAATTGGACCTTGCAATATCAATCAAGTATAATAAAGTCAGAAAATCAAGAGGAGGTCACAACAATGGCTAAAACTTTGATCGCATATTTTTCAAGAGCAGATGAAAACTACTTCGCGGGCGCGATGCGCTATGTAAAGGTCGGCAACACCGAGATCGTCTGTGATATCATCCGCGAGCTGATCCCCGCCGATACGTTCAAGATCGAGATGGAGCAACCCTACTCCCCCGTCTATATGACGTGTATCGATGAAGCGAAGAAGGATCTGCGCGCGAATGCTCGTCCCGAGCTTGCGGCTATGCCCGATTCGATCGACGAATACGATACCGTCGTCCTTGCTTACCCGAACTACTGGGGCACGATGCCGATGGCGGTGTTCACCTTCCTTGAAGCCTTTGATTTTTCAAACAAGACCATCCTCCCCCTTTGCACCAACGAGGGCAGCGGTATGGGCAGCAGCGAGCGCGATATCAAGCGTACTTGTCCGGACGCGATCGTCAAGAGCGGTCTGTCGATCACCGGCAGCAACGCCGCGAATTGCAAGAGCAGCGTTCAGCGTTGGCTGTCGGCAAACGGTTTATCATAAAGGGTGAGCGAAATGGAATACAAACAAGGCTATGTTTATGAACTGATGGATCAAGGCGGCCCCACCGATAACCGTGAGTCGTATTTCAAGGAGGCTGTCGACGAGATGATGCGCGCGCGTGTTCTATGTGCGAAAGCAAATGCCGTTCTGCCCGACGATCCGACCTACGTCACCTATCTGGAAGAATTATTCGGAAGAAAGCTCGACGACGTCCGTATTCTCACACCGTTTATCTGCGATTTCGGCAATCGCGTCAAATTCGGCAAAGGCGTTTTCATCAATCATTCCGCGATCCTCTCCGCTTCGGGAGGGATCGAGTTCGAGGACGGCGTTATGACCGCGCCCGGTCTGCGTATCGCTACGATCAACCACGATATGAACGATCGCCATACGACCTATACCTACGGCAAGGTGCATATCAAAAAGAATGCGTGGATCGGGATGAACGCCACGATCTGTCCCGGCGTCACGATCGGCGAATACGCGGTGGTCGCCGCGGGCGCAGTCGTCACTAAGGATGTACCGGATTATGCTGTAGTCGGCGGCGTTCCCGCTAAAGTGATACGCACTCTCGATCCGAACGAACAGAGGGAATGAGTATGGACGACAGAGAAACGCTCCGAGAACTATACCGCCGCTACTGGCAGTATATGATCGACAAGGATGTCGACGGCTTGCGCGGGCTGATGGCAGACGACTATGTGCTTACGCACATGACCGGCGTTAGGCAGTCCAAAGAAGTCTTTCTCAAGGGACTGATGGATGGCACCTTTCACTATTACAGCGCGGATCACGACAGTATCGAAGTAACGATCAACGGAGATTCAGCGACCATGATCGGCAAAAGCAGCGTTACCGCCGCCGTATACGGCGGAAGAAAGAGCAGTTGGAAGCTGCGCGGCGATTTTACACTGCGAAAAGAAAACGGAGCATGGCGAATGACCGGCTCCGAAGCATCAACATATTAATACTGTTATGTAGTGACCGTTTGTCAATAGGCAAAAGTCACAAATGTAAAAAGGCAGAGGGCGTGTGACAGGAGCCGGTAACAGAAGAATCGGAA
>CADAUE010000103.1 GCA_902790985.1 uncultured Ruminococcus sp. | reverse complement strand
TCGGTATAGGTTTTCAGCCCATTGTTGAAGGTGCTGTAGCTGTCCAGCTGGGTTTTCAACGCTTCAATGCTCTCTCTGCCTGCTTTTGCCTTAGCGAGAGCGTCGCTGACGCCCTGCTGTACTTCCTCGCTCTGCATGTTCTGTTCGATCAATTCGGTGATCTTTGCCTCGGTATTCTGCTTGATCGCCGCTTGCGCTGTCTCTCCCTGCAGATTTTGTTCGACCAAGCTCTCTATGGTAGTCTGTACTTCGTCAGTAGCCATCTGCGTGTCGATCGCTCCGCTGACCATCGTCTGAGTTGCTTCGTTGACCTGTCCCGCGGCAACGGCGGCGTTGTAGTCGTCTACGCTGTATCCCAGCGTTGACAGCACCTTTTCGGTGACCTGCGCCCTAACGCCTGCTTCGACCTCGGGGCGGATCGTCTGTCTGACAGCGTCGGTGACGGCGGCTGTGATCGTTTCACGATTCGCTTCGACCGCGGCGGTGACTTTTTCTTTCGCGACCGCGGTCGCCTGAGCGGTGACATTCTTGTCGCTGAGCTGTTCGAGCAGCTTGTTGAGGATCGTTGAATAATTCTCCGGGGTGAGCTCGGGAACATCGAGACCGGCGTCCAGCAAAGATTTTCTCGCTGTAGCAAGGATAGATGTGAAAGTCAAATTGCTGCCGTTAGTCAGAGCGGAGTTGTTGGCAGTCAGTTCGGAAAGTCCTGCGCTCAAGTTCAGAGCCCCGATATCGACGCTGACGGTACCGTCGCTGAGTGTGCTTGCGCCTTCACTGAGTTTCTTTGCGCCGTCGTCTACCTGTTCCGCGCCCTCGCTGAGCAGCGAAGCGCCTTCATACAGCGTGTCGACGCCTTCAGTCAGCTCGCTTGATTTTGTCAGCAGGGTGTCAAGACCCGTGTACAGCTGAGAGGAACCGTCTACCAGCGCGCTCATTGCGCTTTCGAGCGTGCCTAAAGAATCGTTGAGCTTATCAAGGCTGTCAAGGTCGTCGGGATCAAGATCCTTTGTCAGACCGTTTGTCGCAATGGTGACAGTCGTACCGAGCGCGAAATCTTCTGCATCGGCGCTGACTTCAAAGTAATCGGGGATATCGATGTCGTCACGGCTCAGTCCGAGGTCGTGCTGCAGCCCCGGGAAGGCGATGCCCGCAACGATCTTCCGGTCGCCGTCGGAAACGACCTTGCCGTTTGTAACGGTGACGTTGCTGAATTTTTCGCCGTCGAGGATCATACCGGACATCATGAGGAACGGCACGTAGATACGTTCCTCCTTACCGTTGATCTTGACGGTTTCATATGCGTTGTTGGTATAATCGAAGCGTATGGTGACCTTGCCGGATTTTCCTTCGATCTCTTCGGGAGACGTGACCTTGCCGTTGAGGGAATAGGTGATGCTCAGATCGACCGGCAGAGGTTCTGTTCCGGTTCCCTGCAGATAGAGATCGGAGCCGTCCGCCTGCCATACGCGCATGTTGTCACTGTCAAGGGTAAAGGATGCGTCGGTCTTGACGTTTTTGATATCCGCCAGTGCGGCGACGTCCTTGACAGTCGTCGCTTTCTTGTTGTTGCGGATCCAGTCGCTGACTATGATCTTGTCGACAGAACCGTCGGCTTTAGCCATGACATAGACGGTCTCGTCTTTAAAAAGATCGGCTTCGTCCGGTGTAGCGCTGTCCTTCTTGCCGATACTTACGCCGTCAAGCGACAGAGCGAATACGCCGACCAGCGAAGCGGACAGCACGATGCTTAGGCACAGCGCCATGCTCATCAGTTTGATCAGTCTTTTCATAATATCTCTCCGTTCTTGTTTGTTATGGACTCACTGTCCTTTATATACTTTTATCTTTCTTTATGCACTTTTTCATGCCCCATGTCGTGTAGCAGACGGGTTTGTCGCAGAGCAGCAGCAGCGCCGGCAGGATGAAGATGACCAGAAGCATACTGATGACTGCGCCGCGGGCTAAGAGCATGCACATCGAGCTGATGATGTCGATGTCAGAGTAGATCGCAACACCGAAGGTCGCCGCGAAAAGTCCCATACCGCTGACGAGGATCGAGGGGATGGAGGCGGTGAGAGTGGTGCGCATCGCTTCTTTTTTATCGTTACCCAAAAGCCGTTCGGACTTGTATCGCGTTGTCATAAGGATCGCGTAATCCACCGTCGCTCCGAGCTGGATGGTGCTGATACAGATAGGAGCGATGAACGGCAGCGACTGGCCGAAGTAGTGGGGGAGTCCGAGATTGATAAAGATCGCCAGCTCGATGACCGAGATCAAAATGAACGGCAGGGTGATGCTGCGTTCCACCAGTGCGATGATGATGAAGATCGCGATGACAGAGACCAGATTGACGACTTCAAAGTCGCGACCTGTGGTGTCGATCATATCCTTCATGCACGGCGCTTCGCCGATGAGCATACCGTTTTTATCGTAGCGGTGTAAGATCTCGTTGAGGGAGTTGATCTGTTCGCCTACCGCGTCGCTCGCGCTGTGATATTTGCTGTTGATGAGCAGAAGCTCATATTTGTCGTTTTCGAGAACGCTTTTGATATGCTCGGGCAGGATATCCTCGGGGATCGTCGAACCCAAGAGGCTTTCGATGCCCAAAACATATTTGACGCCGTCGACCTTCTCCATCTCGGAGATCATCTGTTTGACGCTTTTGTTGTCGAGAGAAGCATCCATCAGCACCATGTGCGTGGAGCTGATATCAAAGTCCTCGCTGAGCTTCGTGTTGGCGATGACAAAGTCAAGGTCTTCGGGCAGACATTCCGCCATGTCGTAGTAGACCTCGTTGTTCGTTTGGGTATAGCCGTAGAGGAACGGCGGCACCAGCGCGATGAAGATGACGAGAAAGAGGGGGAAGATCTTCACGACGCCGCCGGAGAGCTTGCGCATGTTCGGGATCAGCGAACGATGGCTCATTTTTGTGAGCGGTTTGTCAAGGATCAGGATCAGCGACGGCAGTACCGTGATACAGCCGAGAACGCCGAACAGAACGCCTTTTGCCATGACGATGCCGAGATCTCTGCCCAGCGTAAAGGTCATGAAGCACAGCGCGATAAATCCCGCGACGGTCGTGATGGATGAGCCGATGACCGAGAGAAAGGTGTGATGGATCGCGACTGCCATCGCTTCTTTATTATCGGCGCACAGCTGCTTTTGCTCATTGTAGCTGTGCCATAGGAAAATGCTGTAGTCCATCGTAACAGCCAGCTGTAAGACCGCCGACAGCGCTTTTGTGATGTAGGAGATCTCGCCGAGAAAGAAGTTGGAGCCGAGGTTCATGAGGATCATCATGCCGATGGATGCAATGAACACCAACGGCACCAGCCAGTTGTCCAGCAGCAGGATCATCGCGACCAGCGCGAGGATGACCGCGATGCCGACGTAGATCGGCTCTTCTTTTTCACAGAGATCCTTCAGATCCGTGACCAGCGCCGACAGTCCGCAGACAAAGCACTTTTCGCCGGTGATCGAACGGATCTCACGGATCGCGTCCATCGTTTCGTCCGACGATGTGGAGGTGTTGAAGAACACCGCCATGACGGTGCTGTGGTCGGTGTTGAAAGCATTGTACACCTTGTCGGGTAAAAATTCCTTCGGAATGGAGATGTCAGCGATATTGTTGTACCACAGGACGCTCGCGACTTGATCGACCTGTTCGACCTTAGCTTTCAGATCGGCGACGTCTTTGTCGGGCATATCCTCGAGAATGATGAAGGAAAATGCTCCTTTGTCAAATTCGTCGAGCAGGATCTTTTGTCCTTTAACGGTGTCCATGCTGTCGGGCAGGTAGGTCAGCATATCGTAGTTGACGCGCGTGTTCAGCATACCCAGCAGTGACGGTACCATCAGTATCAGCGCGAGAATGACGATCGGCACCCTCAGCTTGACGATCGCTCTTGATAGTTTCATCGTATCACCTTTGCTTTTGTTTTGTTTGCACCGGTTTATTTTACATTAATATGCGGAATACAGCCACTCGCAAAGGTTTTTCAGTGCCCAAAAATTGAACAAACGTCGATTTTTGCCCAAAAATACAAATCTCCCTTCAGATAGAAGGGAGAAAGGTTGAATCAGTATTCCAGATCCATGTTGTTGAGCCTGCGGCGGATATCGAGCAATCGCTTGAAAGTGATGCTGTAATCGTCCTTCATGCCGTTGTCACACCAGTCGGCGATGCATCCGAAGGTGAAGCATTTATAGTAGTCGATCAGGATATCGCGATCCTCGTCAGCCAACAGATCGTTTGGTACGGCGACGTCAAAGTAGGAGGAGATCACTCTGCGGCAAACCTTCATCAAGCATTTTTCATAAATGTACCGGTGGGTCGAGTTGTAGATGTGCATCGCCGCGCGGCGGTTCTGCAAGATGAACTGAGCGCCGACGTTGAGACATTCTTCGAGGGACGCGATGGACGGATAGCTTTGGATCAGCTCCTCGGCGTTTTCTGTGAGAAGTTCCTCCAGCAGCGTCGGGATATCGGTGTAGTGGTAGTAGAAGGTGTTGCGCGAGATACCGCAGTCGTCTGTGATATCCTTGACCGTGATACGATCGATCGGTTTTTTATCGAGAAGTTTGATGAAAGACTGTTTGATTGCTTTTTGCGTGAGCTTTGACATCGGATCACCTTAAAACGGTTAGCGGAAGCTAACATTAATTATTTACATTATATATCATTTGCCGGCTGATTGCAAGTGATTTCCGATATTTTTTATATGAAAATTCAGTCTTGTATTTTGTGTTGCAATATAGTAAAATACTTGTGAGAATCATCTCGACTAAAACGATGGAGGTAGATCATGGAAAACAAAAAGAAAAATCCCGCAACTGTGTGGAAGATCGTATCCTGTGTGCTTGCGATCGCTTTGATCGCCGTATCCTGTACATGGATCGTCACCGCGCAAAATGCCCAACAACCCGCTCCCGCTGCGGATACGACCGCTACAACGGCTGTTTCCGAGAAAACCGACGCAAACGCATTGTCTTTGTGGACTGACAGCGCTCCGCTCAAGAAAGAGCTGACGGACTATATCAACACGATCACGGACGAGGGGTCAAAGGATTTCATCCCCGTAGCCGACCGTATCGCCGTTTTCGATATGGACGGTACCCTCTGCTGTGAGACCGACCCCGGCTACTTCGATCACAAGCTGCTCTATCATCGCGTGACAGAAGATCCCGACTACAAGGATAAGGCGAGCGATGAAGAGAAGGAGACCGCCGAGATCATCAAAGGATATTTTGATTCCGGCAGCTATCCGAGCGGTCTGGACGTCAAGCACGGCACGGCCGTCGCGACAGCGTTCAAGGGTATGACGATCGACGAGTTCTATGCGTATGTCAAGGATTACCGCGATCAGCCCGCACAGGGTTATAACAACATGACCAACGGCGAGGCGTTCTACAAGCCCATGCTGCAGGTAATCGACTACTTGCAGGCGAACGACTTTACCGTTTACATCGTCAGCGGAACCGACCGCTTGATCACCCGCGGATTGGTTGACGGCGTGATCGATATCCCGATGCGTCAGATGATCGGTTCGGACGAATCTCTGGTCGCGACCAATCAGGGCGATGAGGACGGCTTGAAGTACACCTTCTCCAAAGATGACAAGGTCATCACCGGCGGCGATTTCTTGATCAAGAATCTGAAGATGAACAAGGTCAGCGCCATCGAGCGAGAGATCGGTCAGCAGCCTGTTCTGTGCTTCGGCAACAGCTCCGGTGACTTTGCGATGGCGAATTTCACCATCAACAACAATCGGTACAAGAGCGGCGCGTATATGCTGTGCTGCGACGATACCGAGCGTGAGAACGGCAACACCGAGAAGGCTGACAAAATGGCCAACGATTGCAAGGAAAACGGTTATACCGCTGTTTCCATGAAGAACGACTGGACTACCATTTACGGCGAAAACGTTACCAGAAAGTGATACAAAACGATAACGAACATCTTGTAAGGCGGCAGAACATGGCTTCTGTCGCCTTTTTGTGTGATGTCCGTCCAAAATATACTATGTGATACTAAGTAGCAATAAAAAGCTTTAAAAAGATATTAGCGGAGAATTTCGCATAACAAGGCGGAGGGCGCAGGCAGGCTGGCGCCTGTCAAGACTGA
>CADAUE010000102.1 GCA_902790985.1 uncultured Ruminococcus sp. | reverse complement strand
TTCGAATTCCGAAGTTGAAAGATAACCTAAAAGTCCCTCGCTGGAGATCAGTACCTCGCCCTCAAAGCCTTCGACAGCGGCGCTGAGAGAGGCGGCGTTGGTCGCGTCACCGCCGTGATAAACCTTGCCGAGTCCCTCTTTGTCGGCGAAGCTCTGCAGCTCCTCAGCGACGACGGGGACGTCCAAGCCCGCATAGGAAATGCCGTTGTTTTTGCAGAAGATCGCTCTCGGCGTATAACCGCAAGCGACATCCAACAGGTTTTTGCAGCCGTCAGTTTTCAGCGTTCTTGATAGAGCGGCATACCGCGCCTCGATTGCCACCGCAACGCCTGTCATCAGCGCTTTGGCGTCATTCTCTGAGACGAGAGTATCAGATGGGTCTCTCCTTGAGAGCGCATCCTCCAGACCTAAGCCTGCGATCATCCGCTTTGCGTCCTCATTTCCCGCGACCGCGAGCAAAAAAACGGTGCTTTTGGCGGTCAGATACGTCGGGTTTACCATTGTTCTGTAATCCATATTACTCCTCCTTTTATTTTATTATACAAAACCCCGTCGTCAAAAACAAGTATTATTTTTCTTCGTTACCTGTGACTTTGGTGAATATACATTCTACCTAGTTGATATTTACAATCGGACTTTATTGTGTTAGGATATAGGTAACTTATCCGTTGGGAGTGATATGTTTGAATCATTTGAAACGACTGGTCGCGATCATCTTAATCGTAGCAGTCACGGCGATCACCGCAGGTTGTAGTGCCGGGATTCGGGATACCGCCGAGCATTCGACAACGAACGCCGTTTCCGCCGCTGAGAGTACCGAGAGTATCCAGCCTACAGAAACCGACAATACTGCTGCAAAAGCATCATACACGATGGCGGATATCAAACAGCTGAAAAATACCGAACACTTCGCCAAGAATACGCTGGAGCATATCTTTGACGGTACGATCAACGGCAAGGGCAAGGCTACAGGCTATCACTACACAAAGGTAAAAGACAGCAAAGGAAGGATCATAGAAGGCACACGATCGGATGTTGACGAAAACGGCGTTTTCACGGGCAAGGTCGAGGTAAGCGGGATCAAGAAAAACGGATTCAGCTCCTTTTATCCCGAGAGCTGGACACCCCAGCTGGTCGTGGATGCGATCAACACCGCCTATAACGACGCGATCAACGACCCGAGCAACCCAAAAGGATCGCTCTGGATCGGCTACTGCGGTGATTTGGAGATCGATATGTATCTCGACACCAACAAAAAAATCACCACCGCGTTCCCGGTTTACGAAGGAGACTGACGATGAAATACGAGATTAAAATAACGGAGCAGAAACACCCCGTTCCGTATGTGGTTTTTGAAGACGAAAAATTTGATTTACTGGGTGAATTCCTGCTCGCGGAGAGAAGCTTTAGGCGTGAGATCCTGTCTGCCACGAACGATGTGGATCTGGGGATGTCCGAATCGGAGAGCTTTACGGGAAACGCGTTTTCGCTCGAAATAAGCAAAGACAACTGCAAAATCACCAATGACGGCGACGGCAGAGAGTTGACGGTCGGCACTGAGGACTTTAAAGCCGTTTTGCTCGATTATATCTATGCTCTGCGTGTGATCAAGGTAAAGGAAAAGATGGCGTCACCGGAACACCGTCATGAGCATGAGCATCACCATCATTGATAGCCAAAAGATCAAATCGCTCATAACACCTTAAGATCACACAAAAACCGACACATCGTATAAAGGTTTATGCAAATATGTGAGGAGGAAGCGAAACGGATGAGCAACAGAATAAACAGCCGCATGGCGATCGTCGACCTGTGGAAGTTCCTCGCCGCGGTGATGATCATGATCCACCATCTGTACTATCTGTCACCCGCCTTTGAAGGGAAAGATTACCCCGGGTATTTTTGCTGGATCTACGTGGAATTCTTCTTTATCCTCACAGGATATTTTACCTACCGTCATTTCGCGAGATCGGACAGGCAGGAGAATATCGTTCGGTCATCGCTGTCCTATACATGGCATAAGTTCAAGCCTTTCCTCCCCTACACCACGATCGCGGTCACCCTGCAATATCTGCTCTCGGCTCCGTATGCCGCGCTGATGCAGGGGAGCTACAGGAAGTTTATCTACAGCTTCGCGGATTATCCTCTTGAATTGATGCTGCTCGGTGAAGCGCATGTCTCGGAGCAGCGGCTGGTGCCGATCTGGTTCCTCTCGGCGATGCTCATCGTCTTTCCGCTCGTGGGACTGCTCTCACAGCTGAAAAACAAATACTTGACCCTGCTGATCTCGGGGCTATGCCCGCTCTTTTATTACGGCAGGGTACAGCTCGGCAACCGCGTTTGGCCCGACGATCTTTTAAGAGCGGCGGCGGGGCTGCTGTTGGGAGTATTCCTCTGCGTTCTGAGTGATCTGATCCGCGAAAAGCAGCTGATCCCGCAGAGTAAAGCCATGACGAAGCTGTTGACAGCAATCGAGATCGTGTGTATGCTGCTCGCTTTTCTGTTCATCATCCGCGCGGACAAAAGCCTGTGGCGGGTAATCATCCTGCTGTTCGCCGCGGGGCTGAGCATCATGCTCTCGGGGCGCAGTATGACCGCCAAGCTGCAAAGCCCGGTGATCGCTTATCTGGGCAAGCTGTCGATGCCGATGTTCATCTGGCAGTGGGTGGTCGCGACAGCAGTGATCCGACTGGGTCAGCTGGTGCCTCTGCCGACGGCTGTCAGCGTAGGGCTCTACTTTGTCGGCACGTTTCTTATCTCCGCCGTATCTTATCATATTGTCGGAGCTTTCGGCAAGAAGAGGGAAAACAAGTGCCGCAAAACAACATAACAGATAAAAAGAAAACCTGTCAGAATGACGCCGCGTCATCTGACAGGTTTAGTATTTTGCGACTTTTACAGCGATCCAAAGCAGTTATTCACCGCTTTTATACGGCTCTATCCCGCACAACCGCAGGGGTTCTTTGCGCAGCACCTCGCTGTCGATCCCGACAGAGGAGAGCTCGCTGATGAAAATATCGATGAATCGGTCTGCCGCGAAAGACTGGATCATCGTAAGGAAGAAACTGTGATTGATACAGGTGATCTCACATCCGATATCAAAGACCCCCGGCTCCGCGATCACATACAGCGCCTCAACATACGGATCCACAGATCCCATAGAGCGACTGTTTGTGTATGAAACAGAAAAAGTCCATCGTGTATTCCCCGCAGATTTTGCGATCACGCCCAGCTTCATGTCCAGCGGGAGCTGACCGAGCTTTGCATAAGTCAACTTCCTTTGCTTCATCGCCCAAAGAGAGTTTTCCGGCTGCGCCTGCAGCATCATCTGTCCGCGAACCATCGTACACGACTTCAAAAGATCGTCCAACGGTCTGCTCTTCGGAAAATCCAGCTCGATCACATTCGCGAACATACGATAG
This sequence comes from uncultured Ruminococcus sp., assembly GCA_902790985.1. Lineage (GTDB taxonomy): Bacteria > Bacillota > Clostridia > Oscillospirales > Acutalibacteraceae > Ruminococcoides. Next base: position 2,784 of record CADAUE010000102.1, on the reverse strand, counting down.
TTCTCATCGACTCCCAGCATCGCCTTGTGATCGATCGCAACCGATACGCTGATCGTCTTTTCGTTATCGGGATCATACCGTTTGGCGGCTCTTGCCAGCATCACCGCGATCATAGCGTTCGGGCTGCCGTCAAAATCTTTGCAATAGCGGATCAACTGTTCTTCTTTGAGCTTGATAAGATGCACCTGCGGAGCTGTGTCCTCACCCTGCTTCAGCCGATAGAAACCCTCGACGGTCTGCTTGGTATAGAGCGGTTCCTCTGCCGCGTCGATATCCAGACGGGCAAAGGGATTCCCTGTCTCAGACGCGGGGATCACATCGCCCGGCAGCCGGATCCCCGCGGGATCGAGCGTCACGCCTGTCTTGCGGGTTAGATAGAGATAGAGCGCGCTCTTGATATAGGGGAATACGCCCGCGCCGTCGGTCAGAGAATGTGAGATCTCAAACGCCATACGCATTCCCTCATATTTCCACGCCGCCAAATGGTAATTCGATTCCCGCGAATTGAAACGGATCGGATCCCACGTGTTCCGCACCGTCATGGGGAGCGGATTCGGTTGAGTGTAAATGTCGTTGTCCTTAGCGACAGCTTTTATATAGAAATACGGGTATCGAGCGGAAAGCTCCTGTACAACACCTTGGAGGATATCGCCGTCGATCGTATCTTTCAGCTCGGCGACGACACTCATCGTATTGGGGTGGTCGGGTGTGGACAAATACAGCATCGGCTCGTAGAATTCTTTCATCTTCGGAGGATCTCCTTCCTCAATCTGTTTTTCTGATTATAGCGCAACAAACGGTTCTCGTCAAGAATCTATTACTGCGCCGCTATAGTCAAAAAAGCAGGAGCTGTAGATGATACAGAACTCCTGCTTTTTGCTGTTTCAATGGAATTGCGAAATAATCCTTGATGATTCAATTATCTTTCGGTCATATCGTAGACGAAAACTTCGCTGATCTCATGGTCATAGCCGTCGTAAAAGCCCTTGGGCATACCCAGTACGATACGCGCGCCGCGGTTGTAGAGCAACAGCAGTTGGTTCTTGGCATGGTCAAAGGTCAAGCCCTCGATCTCACCCTGCAGAGTCACGTCGTCAAAGGTGCGCTCCAGCGTCACGATACAGTTGGTCGCGCCGTCTTCGATCGTCGTGCGATAGAGGTGATCCGGCTCCTTATCGTCAGCCGTACCGTCGTCGGCGGTCATGTAGAAACTGCCGTTGTAGTAGGCGATGCCCTGCAGCCACTGCGGGGGCATCTGCATATGAACCTTGCCCTTGTACTCGCCCGATTTCAGATCATAGCTGTACAGATAGCGGCCGCTCTCTTCGCCGACCCATGAGCACATCCATACGGTACCGTTGTCGGGGTTGACGGCGATTCCCGAGCACTCGAGCTGACCGCTCTCGGGCTCAAAGGGGAAGGTGCGCTTGAGCTCCAGTGTGTCGCCGTCATAGACCGCAACCTGGATGTTCTTGCCGACGCCGTCCATAAAATACTCGGCGCCGATATACAGCTCGTTGTTATATACATCGATATCAGCGATATGGTTGACCTCGATCTCATAGCCCTTGAACGGGTCTTCGTTCAGTTTGAGCAGGTTCCAGTCTTTGTCGTATTTTGCCAGTGTGGTCGAGCCGCTGACCCAGTAATAGTCGCCCTCGCTGCACACACCCTGTCTGCCCTTTACCTCGTGGGAGCCGTTGAGAGTGTAGCGGTACTTCGGCAGCATCACCGCGGTGTTATCCTCGGGACGCGAGGATGTGACAGCTGCTTCGTCTTTGGTCGCTGAAGGTTCTGTCGCGGTTTTTTGCCCTGCGCTGCATGCGGTGAGCAACAGGATCATCGCGCATAAAACCAATAGTAAGATTTTTTTCATAGTGGTTCCTCCTTTTTTTGAATATAAAGTATATGGTCGGTGACAGGGATGCTCGAACCTTTCCTGTTGGCTTCGATTATAACACAAGCTACAGCATATTGCAACAGTAAACCGGACATTTCAGAGGGTACAAAACCGTCGATCACAATACAAGAACCTCCGTCTTTCAGCACCGATCTTCGAAGACTTTTGATTGACAGATAGCTCGAAACATGATACTCTTTATCATAGCAGATGATCCGCTTGAGCGGGAATCTTACGGAACCGAAAACAAGTGGAGAAAACTCGTTATTCCTGTCGATCATATCGACAAAACCTCGGTATAAGGGAGAACATCAATGGTTAAGAAACTCAAAGATATCAAAACATATGGATTGGTTTTCACCATCGCGTCGGCTGTTTTTATCCTCGTACTCAGCGCACCCTTTTTCACTGAGCCCAGGCTGCAGCCGTATCTGTATAATTCCGGCGTAGATTCATTGGGAGCGTTAATATGCGCGGCGCTGTATTTTGGATGTATGGCGCAGAAAGGTGAAGGGATAAGAGCCTTCAGAATACTGATCCTTTTGGTAAGCGCCTGCTTTGTCGTAAATGAAATAATCTGCTATACGGTACTGGCGCCGGATAGCCGTACACTCTGTTTCATTTTCTGCCTTTTGAGCAAGCTGATCGATCTTGCAATGATCTTCCTCTTTTACCTGTATGTAAGAGAAACGCTCGGCTTTGAGGGAAAGCTCGCCCGTATTTCGGAAAAGCTCATTCCTATCCTACTGGTCGTTCAAACGATTGTTTTGCTCGCAAATATTTTCACACCGGTTACCTTCACAATCACCGCTGAAGGGATGTATGAGGAAACGGCAATCAATTTGATCGAGGAAGTTTTCCTTGCAGTGACATCTGTTCTTACT
>CADAUE010000101.1 GCA_902790985.1 uncultured Ruminococcus sp. | reverse complement strand
GAGGAGTCGCGGCACGAGGTCAAGGCATACCAACCGGATATGCCTACCGAGTACAGCGAACGACGACGACAACAAAGCTATGCGAAATTTAGCCCAATAAATGATAAAGGTTTTTATTAAGGATTAGTATAACGGCATTTGGATTGAAAACTTCAAAAAGGAACCACAGCATCAAGCGTCAGCCCCATAAAAAAACCTCAATCGATCACACTATGCCGAATCACTATTTCTAATGATACTCATATTCGAAAAAAACTCAATCTACAAAGCGGTTTGGTTCTCTACGCCTGCCAAAAAGGGATTCTCTCGCAGAAAAAGCCTGTATCTCAACGGTAGAACAGGCTCTCTACCGTCAGTAGAACCCACTGTTTATGCGACTTTCAAAGGATCAATCATGTTGCCATGATCTGTCAGCGCTCCCAGTATTTGAGGGTTGCGAAAGGAAGAAACGCTTGTTAAGATAAAGTCGTAGAATGTTCTATCTGCCGTATACTTCGCGCTGAGCGTCAAGCAAAACGGCTGATTACAAAGCAACCTGAAAAGGGAGGTCAAAATGAAACGACTTTATAAAACCATAACCGTGCTTCTGCTCGTCTGTCTGATCGGCGGGGGCAGCGTCATCGGCGCGTCAGCCGCCTGTACAGAAAGGGTGATATATGATGTTAACAATTATTGTGACAACGGTGATGATCTTCGCGTTCAAAGCAACTGTCCGCAGAGCTGCGGCAGCTTGTACGATTTTCTGAAACGCTGCGGGTGCTCGGATGAACAGTGCAGGCAGCTGTCCGAACTGCTGAAAGCCTACGGCATTTGCGCAACAAACTGCACCGATAACAGCTGCAACGATGCCGACAGCGCTGAGATCCCCGTTACTCCAACAGAGCCGTCTGCCACCGAATCTCCAATGCCGACACAGGCAGAACCTACCGAATCCTCCTCTGTTCCGGCGACCCATCCGACATTACCGTCCCCCACTGTACCGATGGAAACAACCCCTGCGGAATCTCCGAGCGCTTCTGCCTTATCCGATCAAGAGCTGGAAGTCGTGCGACTGATCAACGATATCCGCCGCCAAAACGGTCTTTCCGCGCTGAAGGTCAACGAGGAACTCAGCCGCGTCGCGCGCATCAAGTCGCAGGACATGCGCAACAAGGGATATTTCAGCCACAACTCCCCCACCTACGGCTCACCGTTTGAGATGATGACCGCCTTCGGCATCCGTTACCGCACTGCGGGTGAGAATATCGCGGTGGGCTATCGCACGCCGCAAAGCGTCGTCGACGGCTGGATGAACTCCCCCGGACACCGCGCGAACATCCTCAACGCCAAATTCACCGAGATCGGAATGGGATATGTAGCAAACGGCAACTATTGGACACAGATGTTCATCGGCTGAGATTTTATGACATATATAAATAGATAGAATTCTTCCTGAGCCGTCGGAGCAATCCGGCGGCTTGTTTCTTTTACAGAAATTAAATTCACCAAAATCTCCTTTGTAACCCGTTATTCATATAATTCTCTAAAAATATTAACATTCTCGTAACAGTTTTTTCTATCTCGGAATAAAAAGCTATTTATTTTTCCTGTCGAGAATTGTCATTTCTTGTTCCAATGGCTCTTTTTTCTCTTTTGAAATTAAAGGTTACAAGCTGTAACCAAGCAAATTGTGAATAATTTTTGTATATTCTGTACACAATTATGAACAGATTTTAAATTCTATTAGCACAATGACAATATTTTACGGAAAATACTTGCCAGCAGAATAATTCTTTGCTATAATAATGACAGTTTTGTTACCAAAGTATTCAAAAAACAATTCTCGGCAAATCCCCAAGCGCAGATTTCAAGCCATTCTTTCTATTAATATATAAAGAAAATGCTTGTTACTGCTTATGGATTTCACTACTGGAGGTTTTTATGAAGAAGTTCAAAAAGATTATTTCAATTATTATGGTTGCCGCGGTCATCGCCAGCGTATGCGTTGTAGGTACAGTTACCTCCGGCGCGTCCGGTACCGGCGTTGGTCTCGCGGAGTGGGCGCTCAACGCCTACTACTCCAACTGGAGCTATGTATACGGCGGCGCTACCCCCGGCGCGGTAGACTGTTCCGGTCTGATCTATTCCTATGCCGGCGGTTATCGTGTCGGCGACGCCCAGACCTTCAACTCCGATTGGCGCTACTCCCTCGGCAGCAGCATCCCGAACATTCACGGCCTCGGTCTTTACCAGCCCGGTCACGTCGGCGTCTATGTCGGCAACGGCATGGCTGTCGACGCGCGCGGTGATGAATACGGCGTCTGCTACGAAAGCGTATGGAGCCACGGCTGGACCCAGTACTTCAAGGTACCCGGCGTCAGCTATCCCGACACCGGTTGGGTAGAGTTCGACGGCGACTACTATTATTATGAGGACGGCGAGTATCTCGCAGACACCACCAGAACCATCGACGGCGAGACCTACTATTTCGCCTCTTCCGGTAAGTCTTCCTCCACTCCCTCCTCTTCCGCATCCTCGTCCTCTTCTTCGAGCTCATCCTCCTCTTCTTCCTCGAGCTCCGAGAGCAGCGGTTCTCTGAAAAAGGGCTCCACCGGTTCACTGGTCGAGAAGCTACAGCAGAGACTGCTTGAATTAGGTTACTACAACGGCATCGTCGACGGCGACTTCGGCGAGAACACCGAGAAAGCCTTCAAGCTTTTCCAAGAGACCGCGGGTCTTTATGTAGACGGTATCGCGGGTTCCGATGCAGATCTTCTGTATGCAGACGACGCCCCCTCTTTCAAGCCCGCAACAGCGGACGACGACAAGGCTGAAGCCGAAGAAGTCGAGCTCACCTCTGAGAAGGAAGACCTCGCCGATACCGGCGCAAAGCCCGAGGAAGAGCCGACAGAAGCCCCCGCTATGCAGTACACCATCGGCGACTACAGCGATGACATTCTAAAGATTCAGGAAAGACTGATCGCTCTGGGCTACATGGACGGCACCGCTGACGGCGAGTTTGGTTCCATGACCGAGACTGCGGTATCCGGTTTCCAGACCGCCAACAGTCTGACAGCTACCGGTATCGTCGATCAGACTACCTACGACAAGCTCTTCTCCGACGACGCGATCGCCGCGAAGAAGGAAGAAGCTCCCAAGGCAGCAGAGCCCGAGGTCAAGGATGTCGTCGCAGCAAACACCCCCGCTGTCGCGAACACATCCAACACCCCCGTAAAGACCGGCTCCGCTCCCAACACCGAGGTAGAGAAAAAGACCTCCGAGCAATCCTCCAAGAGCGTCGCGGCTGTCACCGACAATGCTCTTTTCAAGCGCGGCGATAACGCAACCAACTTCGAGTTTCTGCTCTGGCTGGGCATCATGATCGTCGTCATGCTGATCACCTTCACCATCGTTTACGCGGTAGAGAAGAAAAAGCAGAAAGCTGCGCGTCACGCAAGACGTTATCAGTAAAATCAACCATTCAAGGCGGTACGAGTAATCGTACCGCTTTTTTGTATACAACAATCAGCGAATCTTCTCAATTTTTCATTCCTTATACTAATACTAATCCTTGATAAAAATGAACCTTTCCCCTCCCCTAACGCTCTAATAGGCAGAAACGTTTCAAATCTGATAAGGAGCAAATGATATGAAAGACAAATTACAACACGCGATGAAGCCGACTCCCGAGCGGTTTCGCTATGCAGTACAGATGGCTGTCGATGAAGCTGTGACGCAGCCCTCTCCCAAAAAGCGGCTCTCCAAGGGCTGGCGCGTCGCCATCGCCGTCATCCTGATCGCGGCGCTCATCCCCACCTCCATCTTCGGCGCGAGCAAGCTGTATGAGCTGATTGCAAAGCCCGTCGACAACTACGGCTTGGAGCTCAATATCGAGCGCGAGACCGCCGCCGATTACCCTACATATGTCAAAATGCATGTCGAAATCCCCGAGGGCTTCGCCCCGAACGACCCCAACAATCCAAATAACATGAAATTCTACAGCTTATCCGCCGACGAGCCCTATACCGATGGCTTCTCCTTACGTCCCATGCGGTTTGAATCCGGGATCGCTGAAAGCGAGTTCATCGGTTATGTCGGGAGCTATGAGGAGCTGACCGTCTGCGGTCACGCCGCCTATCGCGTCACAGTGGAAAAGAACGGTGAACCGCTGCCTTGGGAACGGCTCTATGTCTACTATGAGGACGTCAACGTTACACTTCTGATCTACTGCAAGGACGTCACTGAGGAACAAATTGAGAGCTTTGTCAGCGGCATCAGCTTTACCGAAGGCACCGCAGATAACTTCACCTATCTTGATACGCCGTATGATGAGCGTCAGAACGCCGACGCCGCCTACAAATACAGCGAGGACAACATCGTCCTTCCTCAAAACACGGTACTGTCGTATCTTGGCTACGACTATGAAGAGGACAGCGGCGAGGATACCCTCCCCTACACTGCACAGATCACCGATATTCGGGTCACCGACAATATCAGCGGTCTGGATACAGCATCCTTCAGCGGGTTGTATCCGCCAGATGAGATCACCGACAGCGACGGCAAGCTGCTGCCCGTTACCGTGACCGTGACCGACTTCGGAGACGGCTTCAAAGAACAAGACAAAGTGGTCGACAGCTATGAAGCAGAGCGCGTACTGGTACTCGCGGATATCACTTATACGAACAACAGCGACAAAGAAATGAGCGTTTATGTGCCCTATTGTCTCAACGTCATGGACGAGGGCGCTGACGGCAAGCTGAAAGAAGCCGGGATTATCGACGAAGAAAAGGATATCCACGCTGACGGCTACTGTGAGAGGGAGATATTTTATCTGTCGCCCCACGGAGAAAATCAGAAAGGCTTCCTCACTGTTCCCGGATTGAAAGCGGGCGAAAGAATGACCGTGACGGTCGGATTCCTCTGCAGCAAAGATATGCTCGATAAAGCCTATCTGATGTTGTACGGTGTCAATGACATTGTCGACCCGAAGCCCGAAACGGATAATCCTTATACCAATTATCTCTTCAAGGTGCAGAACGATGATTGACAACCACAGCTTTGAAATGCTCGTCACCGCTCAGACCGACACCATGTACCGCGTGTCGATGTCAATGCTCAAGAACGAACACGACGCTCAGGACGCGGTGCACGACGCGATCCTCATTGCCTATCAATACAGAAGCAAGCTGCGGCAGGAACAATACTTCGGCACCTGGCTGATACGTATATTAATCAACCGCTGCAACAAAATGCTGAAAACACGCAAGCGCTATGCCGATATCGGGGATACCCTCCCCGATATCGCGTCGCGCGATAATCCCTACATTTCCATAGAAATAGGCGAAGCCATCGACAGCTTGCCCGAGAAGATCCGCCTGACAGTCGTCCTCTATTATGTAGAGGATTATTCTGTCAAAGAAATAAAAGATATCCTCCGCATCCCCGAGGGCACGGTCAAAAGCCGTCTGAGCAAGGGGCGTGAATTGCTCAGAAAAAGGCTCGGCGGGGATTGAGCGTTCGACAGCATTGGTCTATTTGTACAGAAATCCTGCCGCATTTTCTATACACCGTATGATTGAATTTTGCGCCGAATCCAGCTACAATAAAGGTATCAAATTATACGGAGGTAAATTATGGCAAACAGAATCATTCTCAACAACACTTCCTACCACGGCAAGGGCGCTATCAAGGAGATCCCCACCATCGCGAAGGCAAAGGGCTTTTCAAAGGTGCTTGTCGTCACCGACCCCGACCTGATTAAATTCAACGTCGCGCAAAAGGTCACCGAACTGCTTGACGAGTGCGGTCTCCCCTACGCGGTTTTCTCCGAGGTCAAGGCAAATCCGACCATCGAGAACGTGCAGGCAGGCGTAGACGCGTTCAAATCGGCTGAGGCAGACTCCATCATCGCCATCGGCGGCGGCTCCGCGATGGATACCGCAAAAGCGATCGGCGTCATCATCACCAATCCCGAGTTCGCCGACGTGCGCTCCCTCGAGGGCGTCGCACCGACCAAAAACCATGCCGTTCCGACCATCGCCGTCCCCACGACAGCGGGCACCGCGGCGGAGGTCACCATCAACTACGTTATCACCGACGTACAGAAGGAGCGCAAGTTCGTCTGCGTTGACGAGCACGACATCCCTGCCGACGCCGTTGTCGATCCCGATCTGATCAAGTTCAACGTAGCGCAGAAGGTCACCGCGCTTCTTGATGAATGCGGTCTCCCCTATGACGTTTTCTCCGAGGTCAAGGCGAATCCGACCATCGAGAATGTACAGGCAGGCGTAGAC
>CADAUE010000100.1 GCA_902790985.1 uncultured Ruminococcus sp. | reverse complement strand
ACGCCTTGTCCCGGGGCGCGGTACTCCCGGGCAGACGAGCTGCATTAAGCAGCTAAAGCAACTTTATTGTTGTCGTTTGTTTTGAAGTTGAGGCTTTTAGAGCGGCGCCTCACCGCTACTCGCTTACCAAGCTTCTCCGTCCCCGTCGAAACCTTTACATCCCCATCTTTGTAATTAAAAATGGAAAGTTGAAAATGGAAAGTTATTTTTTACTTGACTTCAATATCGAGGTCAAAATCTTCTCATTTTCAACACAATCCTTCAAAACAGATTCTGTTTCCTCTGGTGTCAGATAATCAGTTGCTCTCAGTAATTTGATCCAATACTTTGTTTCTGTTGCTTCTTTCAACGCAATGGATATTTTTGAAATGAAATCCGCTTTGCTTTGTGCTTGTTGCGCCTCGGCGACATTTGCACCGATACTGGTACCCGCTTTCAAGAGTTGCTTAGAAAGAATGAATTCTTTTTTGGTATTGCATAAATACTGATAAAGATTGACAATCCTAACCGCAAAATCAAAGCTTTTTCTTTCGATAATACTACGATTCTCCAATTTTCCACTTTCCATTGTAAACTGTCCATTAAGAGATCACTATACGATCTCTTACCTATTCTGTTCTTTCATGGCGCGGTCGATGTCGCGTTTGGCACTTTTCTTCGCGGCGTCCTCACGCTTGTCATAGAGCTTTTTGCCCTTGCACAATCCCAGCTCAAGCTTCACCATACTGCCCTTGAAATATGCCGAGAGCGGGATCAGCGACAGCCCCTGCTGCTGGAGCGTACCGAAGAGCTTATTGATCTCTCGCTTATGCATGAGTAGCTTCCTCACGCGCATGGGGTCTTTGCTCCAAATATTGCCGTGATCGTAGGGACTGATGTGCATACCGTTGACAAACAGCTCGCCCTTCACGATACTGCACCAGCTGTCCTTGAGGTTACATCTCCCCTGCCGCAGGCTCTTGACCTCGGTACCGGCCAGCTCGATGCCCGCCTCGTACTTTTCGAGGATAAAATAATCATGGTACGCCTTTTTATTATTGGCGATCGTTTTGATATTATCCATCACAGCTCACTCCTGCCCTCCAAAGCTCTCGCGAGGGTCACGTCGTCGGCATATTCCAGATCGCCGCCGACGGGGATACCGTAGGCAAGGCGTGTGATACGGATGCCGAGAGGTTTGAGCAGACGCGAGATATACATCGCGGTCGCTTCTCCCTCAACAGTGGGATTAGTCGCCATGATGACCTCCTCCACCTCGCCGTTGTTCAAGCGAGACAGCAGCTGTTTGATACACAGCTGATCCGGTCCGATACCGTTGAGCGGAGAGATCACGCCGTGGAGCACATGGTAAGTACCCTTGTACTCGCCCGTGCCCTCGATCGCGATCGCGTCGCGCGGCGTTTCCACCACACAGATAACGTTGTGATCGCGAGCCTCGTTGCGGCAGATCGGGCAGCGCTCCTGATCGGAGAAGTTACAGCAGACCTCACAGCGGCGTATCTTCTTGTGCGCGTCCAGGATCGCGCTCGAAAACTCACGCGCTCTGTCCTCGGGAAGGTTCAGCACATGATACGCCAGCCGCTGAGCCGTTTTACTGCCGATACCCGGCAGCCGCTCGAACTGCTCGATGAGCTTTTGCAGCGGCGCTACGTTATAATTTGCCATCAGAACAAGCCGCCCAGTCCGCCGAGGTTCATTCCGCCGGAGATCTTGCTCATGGTCTCTTCCTTATCGGTGTTGGCGTTGCGGATCGCCTCGTTGACAGCGGCTGTCACGAGATCCTGCAGCATTTCGATATCCTCGGGATCGACGACGTCGGGAGAGATCTCCATCTTCTTGATCTCCATCTCGCCGGATACGGTCACCTTGACCATGCCGCCGCCCGCGGACGCGGTATACTCTTTCGCGTTCAGTTCCTCGGTAGCGGCCTCCATCTGATCCTGCATCTTCTGCGCCTGACGCGCGAGCTGCTGCAGGTTCTGACCGCCGCCACCGCCGTAGCCCTGAGGTAATCTTGCTTTCATGTTTATCATCCTTTCGGTGTATTGATCTGTTAAGAGTGTTACGGACTTTTCAATGAGATCCGTTTTTATTCCTCGGTCACATTCACGCCCGAGTCTCTCAGTTTGTTGATAAAATTGTTCAGAACATCATCTTGGCTCTCCTGCTTCTCGGGGAGCTTATACGGGCCGAGCTTATACACCCGACCGGTGACCTCCTGCACCGCCTTGCGTATCTCTTCTCGCTGGGAGGATTTCTTCAGCAAGGAAAAGGCGATCTCGTGATTAGTCTCGATCAAGAGATAGTCGCCGCTGACATAGGCGTTGGTATCCTCAAACGCAGCGGAGATCGCGCGCGAATAATGGCGCAGATTGGACACGACGTCAGGCCACAGCGCGAAAGGCTCGGCGTTGTAATAGAGAGCCTCCATATCTACCGTCTGCTTGCGGGGCGCGGGCTGCGGAGGTGCAGTCGGCGTTTGCGGCTGTTGCACGGGCTTTTTCTCGATCGGCGTATCCTTTGGCTGAGGGGGTATGACCGCGGCGGACTTATCTTCGACAGGCGCGGTTTTTTCTTCCACAGGTGCAGCGATCGGCTCATCGGGCTTTTCCTCTGCAGCGACCGGTTGCGGCTGTTGCTCAAGCGGCTTTTCCTCTACCTTCGGCGTGGGAGCCGCGACAGGCTGAACAGACGGCGCGGCGACTCCGCTTTGCAGGAGCTTGACCGCCTTTTCGAGCGCAGTCACACGCGCAAAAAGTGCATTGTCGGTCTGATCCAGCTCGGGAGCGCAGAGCTTCACCATCGCCATCTCCAACTCCGTACGGGGCGAAACACTGTCGCGCATCGACGCTCCGGCTCTGGTCAAAACATCCATATCATAGAGGATGTCGGCAAGTGAGAGATAATCCGACTGCGCTACCGCCGCGTCAAACTCGCGGTCGCTCATCACGACCAGCGCGCGCGGATCGCTGACGGTCTTGATCAGCATCAGCGAACGGAAGTGGCTCTGCAGTTCTTCACACAGAGAAGTCATGTCCTTGCTGTCTTGATATAAGCTGTCGATCAGCTCGAGCGCTTTTTTCACGTTCTTGTTAATCGTACAGTTGGCAAGCTCAAAAATATGTCCCTGCGCCGCCAAACCAGCCGCGGAACGGACGGTCTCGGCGGTGATCTCGGTGGAGATACCGATACAGCGGTCGAGCAGCGAGATCGCGTCGCGCATCGCGCCGTCGGCGATCACTGCGATCAACAGCGCCGCTTCATCGCTTAGGCTCACGCCCTCTTTCGCGGAGATCTCCATCAGTCTTTCGGAAATATCCGCAGGGCTGATACGATGGAAATCAAAGCGCTGGCAGCGCGAGAGGATGGTCTCGGGGATCTTGTTGACCTCGGTGGTAGCGAGGATGAACACAACGTGCGCGGGCGGCTCTTCGAGCGTTTTCAAAAGGGCGTTCCACGCGTCGCGGGATAGCATATGTACCTCGTCGATGATATAGACGCGGTACTTCGCTCTTGCGGGAGCAAAGGCGACCTCGTCGATGATCGCGCGGATATCGTCGATACCGCGGTTGGATGCGGCGTCCATCTCAACGACGTCGAGGATCTCGCCGCTGTCGATACCGCGACAATTCGCGCACTCGCCGCAGGGATCGCCGTCGCGGATGTCAAGGCAGTTGACCGCCTTAGAAAGGATCTTCGCGCAGGTGGTTTTACCCGTACCGCGCGAACCGGTGAATAGATAGGCGTGGTGGACGCGGTTCATGCGCAGCTCGTTGCGCAGCGTCGTCGTCACATGATCCTGACCGTATACGTCGTCAAATGATCTCGGACGATATTTGCGATATAGTACCTGATACGCCATCTTTTCACTCCCTTTTTCAGCGGTTGATATCGTCGTGCACAGCCTCCGGCTGTACTCGCATGACGAATTGATATAGAAAACGCAAGCCGCAGCCATAAAGTACGGCTGTATGGTATAGATAAGTGAACGACAGACTTACTGCATCGCATCCTCAAGAACACTTAATGCTGCTTGCTTCCGCACCTGACATGATTCGTGACAGAGAATCGTACAGGGCCTGTCGCTCGCTTATCCACACCGTGAACGGCTTGCGAACACAAGTATTATAGCATATAGCAAATTCAAAAGCAAGTGTTTTCTTTTGTCGCTTTCAGAAACCGCGTCATCCTCACCGTCAACCGAAATGCAGCAGACCGAAATTGACGATATGCACCGCGCAGATCGCCGTATATAACGCCAGCACAAAGCTGATGAACCGATCTATCAGAGGCAGATCGGTTATCTCCAACAGACAGATCAAACGCCAGATGGGTACCATCAACAGCGCGGGCAGGATACACTTCACCAAAAATCCCAGAGAGATATCCGAAACGATCGACTGCATCAAGGGGTTTGCTTCGAAAAAGCCTCCGGTGTGAAGCAAAACGACCGTACAGATCCAGTCGACTACGTTCAGTGAATAGATCAAGCAGAGCTTGTGAACGATTCGATTCCGTGGTAATGATTTTTCCGTAAGATCACCTCGGTTTTAGCATAACCGAAGGAGCGATCGATATGAAAAAAACTTAGATTTTGCGAAAAACTGTTGACAAACCCGATCCGTTATGCTATTATATCTAAGCACGAAAAAGTGCTGGTGAAAATGCTGGTGTAGCTCAGTTGGTAGAGCAGCTGATTTGTAATCAGCAGGTCGGGGGTTCGAGTCCGTCCACCAGCTCCAAATGAATATGGGAGAGTTCCCGAGTGGCCAAAGGGGGCAGACTGTAAATCTGTTGTCAGTGACTTCGGTGGTTCGAATCCACCCTCTCCCACCATATGGATAAAGACGATATCTTTGGATATCGTCTTTTTCATTCTGCAAGTGGGAGCGGGTGGATTCGAAGGCGAGCGTGCGACGATGTAATACTAAGTATCAACTGTTCCGCAGCGGAGTTTCATCCCTTTTCGTTGTATATCGATGTTTCTTTACTACAAAGCTACGAGTTTGCCGGATAGGGGTTGCATAGCGACATCAAATTATGGTATTCTTGTACAGGAATCCACATCGGTCAAGGAGGTGACGGGATGCAGAAGATCGTGCTGGTACCGGCGTATCAGCCGGGAGATAGACTTTTGACGCTCGTGAAAGAACTGGCGGATCATCGTTTCACCGTTTTGGTGATCGACGACGGCAGCGGCAAAGACTACGACAATATCTTCAACAGTGTCAAACCTTATGCAACGGTACTGCGGTATGAGCCGAACCGCGGCAAGGGCGAAGCGCTGAGATACGGGCTGTCGTACATCAAGGATCACTATCCCGCGCCGTACATCGTGGTCACCGCCGACTCGGACGGTCAGCACCGCACACAGGATATCGTCAAGATATCGCATATCGCCGAACAGCATCCCGAAAGTTTAGTGCTCGGAAAGCGGGAGCTCGACAGATCCGCTCCGCTCAAAAGCCGTCTCGGAAACGGGCTGACCCGCGTTTTCTATCATATTGTCACCGGTCGGAAGATCTATGAGACCCAAACGGGGCTGAGAGCCTTTTCCGACAAACAGGTCGACCGCTTCCTCAAGCTCCCCGGTCACCGCTACGAGTACGAGATCGACATGATGCTCATATCATCTGACATCGACATCATCGAAGAAAAGATACAAACGGTCTACTTCGACAACAACGCGGGCACCCATTTCCGCGCGTTCGAGGATACCGTATCGCTGAACAAGGAATTTTTCCGCTACAAGATCCCGTCGATGTTCACGGCGTCGGTCGATTATCTGCTGTTCATCGTCATACATCTGTTGTCGGGGAGCCGGATCCTCGCGAATCTTATCGCAAGGCTTGTAAGCTTCTCGGTCAAATATCCGCTGAACCGAAAGGTGTTCTTTGCCGAAAAAGCGCCGATCGGGCGCTATCTGATCACGGCTCTTGTCATCACGACGCTCGATACCGCCGCGCTGTGGGGGCTGACTGCGATCGGGATGAACATCTATGCCGCGAAGCTGATTTCGGGTTTCTTGATGATCTTCGTCAGCATCTTGATCCGAAAAATCTATATGGCGGTCAAGTACCGAAAATAAACCGCGCCGGTGCGAGGGCAGTTTATTTGCCCGTTTTAATCGGTCGAGATTGCCACAGCCCTAAAGGGCTTCGCAATGACAAAAATAATAAAGGGAGGAGCATATGCTCCTCCCTTTCAGACTGTAGAAAAAGCCATGTTTCGGCGTAAGTTGAAACATGGCTTTAATATTTGACTTAATATTTCTAAAAAATGTAAGCAGTAATTTGAGAT
>CADAUE010000099.1 GCA_902790985.1 uncultured Ruminococcus sp. | reverse complement strand
CCCGCACCCGATTAATATACATCGCTATAAAAATAACGCTTGCGACCCTTTTATAGAGTTGCAAGCGTTAACTATTGATATCTTTATTCAATCCAAAAGTCGTCAGGCTTTCCCAAAACTCCTAACTCCTCACTTCTAACTCCTAACTCCTTAAAGACTCCTCATTAATACACGATAACGGGTGTGCCGACCTCCATCTTCGCGTACATCTTCTTGGCGACGTCGGGCGGCAGGTTGACGCAGCCGTGCGAGCCGTTACCTTTGTAGATGTTGCCGCCGAAGCTTGAGCGCCAGTCGGCGTCGTGCAGTCCCCAGCCGATGAACGGCATCCAGTAGGTGACGTAGGAAACGTAGTCGTCACCTTTGAGGGTGCAGGGCGATACCTTGGCGTTGACCTCAAAGAAACCCTTCGGGGTATCGGCGGAGCGGTAGTTGCCGGTGACGCAGTCGCTCTCGAGGTATACGTCGCCGTCTACGATATACCAGACATGCTGGTCGTCAAGGCTGACCTCGACGTAGGTGTCGCCGACCTCCTTGTCATAGATCTCGGTGCGGGCGGTGAACTCCAGCTCGGTCGGTGTGCCGGTGATCCTTTGACTGTTGATATCTCTGTATGGATAGATGCGGAAGTAGTAGGTCTCGCCATCCTCGAGCCGCGAGGTGCTGTAGTGGGTCTTTTCGGTCTCGTCGAGCTTCTCCCATCCCTTTTCATCCTTGCTGTAGTAGATCTCGTAGCCGTCCGCGTAGTCGCTTTCCTTGTAGTCGAGCGATACTCTGCCGAGCTTTGAGGCGGAGCTTTTGTCTTCGGGACCTAAGAGACCCGCGACGGTGTAGATATCGCTGGTCGCGCCCAACATCTTTCCGGTGCTGTCCTCACGGTAGGCACACAGGCGGTAGAAGTAGGCTCTGCCCGCGTTGAGGTCGGTGTCGGTGAACTCGGTGGTGGCGGCGTCGAAGGTCTTGTAGTCCTCCCACTTGCCGCCGAAACATCGTTGCATGATGTAGCCGTCCGCGCGGTCGTTCTCTTTCCAGCGCATGGTGGTGGTGGTTTTGGTGGCGTCGGTCATTTTGAAGCCTTCGACGTCGGTCGGGGATGTACCGAAGGTGACCTCGGTCGCCTCGCCCTCTGCGGTGTTATTGCCATCGTTGATGAACGCTGCGATGCGGAAGCTGTATTTGCTGCCGGTGCCGAGGTTGCGGATATCCAGCCCCGGTTTGTTGACGATCGAGAACAGCGCGTAGTCCGCGCCGTCTTTGTTGTCGTCACGGCGATAGATCCGGTAGCCCTTGACCCCGGGGATCGCGTCCCAACCGATACGGATGCTGTCTGCCTTTTCGCTTAGGCGGCTCAGCCCGCTGACCTTGGGGATCGTGTCCACGGTATAGGCGGGCGCTTCGTCAGAGGTAGCTGTGTCCTTTGTTTTTTCAGCAGCTTTCGGCGCTTCATCCGGTGTGGATGTCGTCAGCCGGTTGTTGTTTGTCACGGTTTGCAGCAGCGGTGTTATGTCGACTGCCGCCGCGGCGGCGAGAGCGTTTTCGTCGCGCGCTGTCGGCGTGATGCTTTTCGTCATCAGCAGGATACCTGTCACGAGCAGTCCCGCCGATACGATGAACGTTGCGCCGATGATGATGAATTTTTTCGTATGAAACCCTCCTTGAGACCCCCTTGGAAGCGGGAGCTGTCATCGACCCCTTTCGATGACTGAGGGATGAATTGACAGAACGCAGCATGAACCGATACGGTCACTCGCTTCGCGTCAACGATCCCTCCAAACCGAAATCATTCTTAGTGTATGAACTGAACGACATTATTATCCATGCTTTTGATACGCGCGAGTGATTCCACACGCACGCCCATGCTGCGGATCATATCGCCGCCCTGCTGGTATGCCTTCTCGATGATGATACCCGCGCCGACGATGGTCGCGCCCGCGTCGCGGATCAGACTGATCAGTCCCTGCAGAGCGGAGCCCATCGCGAGAAAATCGTCGATGATCAGCACCTTGTCCTCGGGCTTCAAGAAGTCCTTTGACACGATGATGTCATAGGTGCGCTTGTGGGTAAAGCTTTCTACCTTAGAGGTGTAGACGTCGTTGGCGATATTGATGGTCTTGTTCTTCTTGGCGAATACCACCGGTACATGGAACTCCTGCGCGACGATACACGCGATACCGATACCGCTGGCTTCGATGGTGAGGATCTTGGTGATCTCCTCGCCCTCGTACAGGCGCTTGAATTCCTTGGCAAGCTGAGCGATGAAGTCAACGTCGATCTGGTGATTGACAAAGCTGTCGACCTTCAGCACGTTGCCCTCGCGTACGATACCGTCTTTTAAGATTCTGTCTTCCAGTAGCTTCATGTGATATCCCCCATATATTGATTTTCGTAAATAGATATTACTACATTTTGTGACAGATGGCAAGTGATTTTGACAGGAAACAAGAATTTTTTCGGTTTTATTGACCAAACGCCGTTTTTCCAGTATAATTTATGGTGCAAATACCGAATTGGAGATGATACCGTTGACAGATATTGAGATCGCGCAGAGCTGTGAGATGAAGCCGATCGCCGAGATCGCTTCGGCGGCGGGTATTGATGAAAAGTACCTCGAATACTACGGCAGATATAAGGCAAAACTCAGTTTGGATGTGCTCAAAGGTGAGGCGAGAGAAAACAAGCTGATCCTCGTCACCGCGATGACCCCTACTCCCGCCGGGGAGGGTAAGACCACCACGACCATCGGTCTGGCGGACGGCATGAAGAAGCTCGGCAAGAGCGTCAATGTCGCGCTGCGTGAACCGTCCTTAGGGCCCGTGTTCGGTATCAAAGGCGGCGCCGCGGGCGGCGGATATGCGCAGGTCGTACCGATGGAGGACATCAACCTGCATTTTACCGGCGATATGCACGCCATCGGCGCGGCTAACAACCTGCTCGCCGCGATGCTCGATAACCATATTTATCAAGGGAATACGCTGAACATCGACCCCCGCCGTATCACATGGAAGCGCTGTGTGGATATGAACGACCGTCAGCTCAGACACGTGACCGACGGTCTGGGTGGCAGGGTCAACGGCGTGCCGCGTGAGGACGGCTATGATATCACCGTTGCCTCCGAGATCATGGCGATCCTGTGCCTTTCGGATTCTATCGCCGATCTCAAAGCGCGTCTGTCGCGTATCATCGTCGGCTATACCTATGACGAAAAGCCCGTCACCGCGGGAGATCTGAAAGCACAGGGTGCGATGACCGCGCTGTTGAAGGACGCGATCAAGCCGAACCTGGTGCAGACTCTGGAGGGTACGCCCGCCTTTGTCCACGGCGGTCCGTTCGCGAACATCGCCCACGGCTGTAACTCTGTTTTGGCGACGAAGGTCGCCCGCAGACTTGCCGACTACACGGTGACAGAAGCCGGATTCGGCGCTGACCTCGGCGCGGAAAAGTTCCTTGACATCAAGTGCAGAAGCGCCGCGATCAAGCTCGACGCGGTCGTTATCGTCGCGACCATCCGCGCGCTGAAAATGCACGGCGGCGTAGATAAAAAGAGCCTCGATCCCGAGAACCTTCCGGCGCTCGAAAAGGGTCTGCCGAACCTGCTCAGACACGTGGACAATATCAAGAACGTTTATCACCTGCCCTGTGTGGTGGCGTTGAACCGTTTCCCGACCGATACCGACGCCGAGGTAGCGTTGGTGATGGCAAAATGCAAAGAGCTGGGCGTCAACACCGTTCTGTCCGATGTTTGGGCAAAGGGCGGCGAAGGCGGCATAGAGATGGCGCGGGAGGTCATTCGTCTGTGTGAGGAAGAAAGCAACGAGAGCTTCTGCTTTTGTTATGACGACAGCCTTTCGCTCCCCGATAAGATCAAGGCGGTCGCAAAGAAGATCTACCGCGCGAAGCATGTGGTCTTTGAGGGCAGGGTGATGAAGGACCTGCAAAGGTTCACCGATCTGGGATTCGGCGATCTTCCTGTCTGTATCGCCAAGACCCAGTACAGCTTCTCGGATGATCAGACGCTGCTGTGCGCTCCCGAGGGCTTTAATATCCATGTCAAGGATGTGCGTATCTCCGCCGGCGCGGGCTTCATCGTGGTGTTGACCGGCAACATCATGACCATGCCCGGACTGCCGAAGATACCTGCCGCCGAGAAGATCGACGTCAGCGACGACGGCGTGATCAGCGGACTCTTTTGACAGTTAGGAGTGAGGAGTTAGGAGTGAGGAGTTTTCCGTTCCTTGTGCCTGATTGAAAAATGCAAAAAGAAGTATTCATACTTTTTCAAGATAACCATTTGATCGTTGCGTTCAAGCCCTATGACCTGCTCAGTGAAGCGGACGGGTCAAAGCCGAATATGCCTGCCGTGCTGAAAGAGGAAACGGGGTGTGATGCGATCTATCCCGTCCATCGCCTCGACCGCACGACACAGGGGCTGATGGTCTATGCTAAGACCGAAGAAGCCGCGCGCCGGCTGAGCCGTTTGATACAGGACGGCGGTTTGGAAAAGACCTACCTTGCCGTTGCGGAAGGTGTGCCCGGTGAGCGCTCCGGTGAGCTGTGCGACCTTTTGTACTTCGACCGCAAAAAGAATAAAAGCTATGTGGTCAAAAGGGAACGCAAGGGCGTCAAGCAGGCGCGTCTGACCTATGAAACGGTCGCGACGTCCGAATATGACGCAAAGACGCTTTCTCTGTTGAAGATACGGTTGCTGACCGGCAGGACGCACCAGATCCGCGTCCAGTTCGCGTCGCGAAAAATGCCGCTTGTCGGCGACAGACGCTACGGCAGCTCGGTTACGAGCGATAACATCATGCTCTGTTCCCATCGGCTGCGATTCACCCATCCGTTCAGCGGTGAGGAGATGGACTTTCTCTATCGACCGGTGAACGGGATGTTCGCACTCTTTGAAATATAATACTAAGTAGCAATAAATATTAAATTGTTTTATTGCTACTTAGTATAATGTAATCATAACAGCCGCTCCGATGTTTTTCGGAGCGGCTGCTTTTGTCTGCATATACTGTTTTCTCACATCTCCTCGCCGATGGGATAGCGAGTGTTGATGTTCGCCAGCCAGCGTTGGACAAAGGTCGCGTCGTAGACGGTTGTTTCACCGTCGCCGTCGACATCGGCTGTCACACTGCTGAAACGCTTGACGTCCATATTGACGATCTTGCGCTGGATGATCGTCGTGTCATAGATAGCAACCTCGTTGTCTCTGTCGGCGTCGCCCAACAGCACCGGACTGAGGCTCGATACGATCGGTATCTCGACGCTGCTGCCGCCTGCCGAGGCGGTCACGGTCGCTTCGCCCTCTTGGTAGGAGAACAAACCGTAACCGGGGTAATAATCCGCGATGTTCGCGTCGGTAGAGCTCCATGTGACGGTCGGCGCGCTGTCCAGCAGAGAGGTCGCGGTGATCTTAGGATCGACGATATTGCGCTGGGGGCGCAGGATCACATAGCGGTGTGCCGAGCTGATCTCGGACACGTTGAACAGATCGACGGTGTAGTCGATCGGCGCCGCTTTGCCGTTTTTGGTGATGCCGTCTATCGTGATACGGATCGTATCCTCGGCGTTGAAGTCGGCGACCTTGAAGATGATGCACTTAGGGTTCGCGTACCAGTCGTTGTTGACGTAAAAGCCCTGTTCGGGATTATCCTTATTGACCGTCCAGCTCTTTTGCAGGGTCTCGGAGCTGAGGGTGACGCTGACGCTGTCGGCGGACGGGGTGTCGTAGTCGCTGCCCAGCGTGACCGAGAATACCGAGCCGGAGAACATCTCGAGCGGCGTGTTCGGCGCCGGCCACGCGACATAGTCGCCGGTAAAGCGTCCCGCGCGGCTTTCGTCGATGGAATACATCGCGCAGGTACGATTGACCGAGCCGAAGCCGGTATACTGCATCGCGGGGTTGAGGATCCAGCGTCTGTGTCCCACCATCGGGATGTTGCTTCTACCGGAATCATCCATCCATCCGTTTACGGTAGAACGGTTGATGTTGGCGCGCCCCGACGAGAGGTTGGATTGTCCCGAGCCTTTGAATCCGAGCTGATACAGCGTGTCGCTCATACCGTCGGGCTGTTTGTGTGAGTGTGACAGCGAGCCGTTAACGGCGTTGACCAGCGACGCCGCCTGTGCCAGCTCACAGTAGCTTTCTTTGATCTGTACATCCGACGGGAGCCCGGCGACGTAGCGGTAGAGGTTGACCAGATTCAGCGCGTCCTGCTGTGACTTTTCGGTCATTTTGCCTGCGGCGTAGTCGGGAGCTTCAAGGCTGTAAGGCTCGCTGTACTCGACAGCTGCGCTGAAGTCGATACCGAGAGCCTGCGCTTTCGCGATGATCTCATCCTTGGTGGGGTAGCTCAGCCCGTAGTCGTTTTCGGCGGCTGAGACAGGCAGGGCGAGGGTCACAAGAACGAGCGCTGCAAGAAGGACGGATAATGCTTTTTTCATGTTGATTTCTCCTTTACAGAATCCTTTGCGTTTTGAGAAATTATTTTAGACATTTATATTTTATCATAGGCGAGTGTATAATGCAATCAACAAAGAAAAAATAACCGCGCTTTTTCCTCGCGGTCACGATGGTTATTTAAAATAGTCATTGCGAGGGGCGCAAAGGAAAAGGTAGAGATTGCCACGTCGGAACCTTGTTCCTCCTCGCAATGACAATCTGAAATGCGCCCC
>CADAUE010000098.1 GCA_902790985.1 uncultured Ruminococcus sp. | reverse complement strand
ACCGGATATGCCTACCGAGTGCAGCGAGCGACGACGAAACGCAGTTATGCGGAATTCTCCGCAATAGATATTAAAGTGTTTTATTGCTACTTAGTATTATACACCGTATTTGATTTTGACGCGGCCCAGCTTACTGCCGACGGGCTTACGCAGGAGCAGCAAAAACGCGATGTTTGACACCGCGTACAGGATCGTAAAGGGTAACGCGGAGAGTAATGCAGCAAGGTACAGGTTGGGATCGAAACCGCCGCTGTACCACAGCACCGTCCAGATATCCATGATCAAGGAATAGGCAACGCCCGACAGCACGCCGTAGGTCAAGAGAAAAACGACGGAGCGTTTCAGCGGTTCCGATAGATAGCCCGCAAACAATCCGATCAGCCCGAAGCCGAGCATCTGGAACGGCGTCCACGGTCCTTGACCGAAATAGATGTTGGAGATCAGTACGCTCAAAGCGCCGCTGAGAAAGCCCGCTTCCGCGCCGAGGTACATCGCCGTCATCACACAGATCGCGGTGATCGGCTTGAACACGGGGATGAACCTGCCGAATACCGCCAGAGCCGTCATGATCGCGGTGATCACCATGCGGCGTGAGCCGATGTTCCTGCGCTCGACGCCTGTCATAAAAAGCAAAAGCGACAATATCGCGATGCCGAGAGAGATGATCAGATAACGCTGACCTTCGAAAACGACAGCGCACAGGATGACCAGCACGGGGATCAGCAAAAACGGGATCAAGTAGCGCAGGATCGTGCGCAGACGCGCGTTCTGTATCATCATCTTACGCCTCCGCTGAGTTCGATCAAGCGCACGGCGCGTTCGACGGTATAAGCGTCGTCAAAACGATCTCGCGTAATGCGCGACGCGGCGGTGGTATAGAAGCGGTTATCAAAGAGGAAATCAGCGACAGGGTCGCAGGCGACGATCCGACCGTGTGAGAACAACGCACAGCGGTCAGCACAAGAAGCTGCAAACTCGACGTCGTGGGTGATCAAAAGGACAGTCACATTCTGCCGCTTCAGGTCACGGATAATGTCGCACAAGAGGGATTTGACGTTCGGGTCAAGTCCCTTGGACGGCTCGTCCATGATCAAAAACCGCGGTTCGGTGGACAGCGCCTTGGATAGAGCGACCAGCTGACGCTCACCTCCCGAAAGGTCATAGGGGTGGCGATCGCTGAGGAGGCTGAGTTCATAGGGAAGATTTTTTACGATTGCCTCACAGCCCTTGAATTCCTCGCCCACCGTTTCTCGAATAAACATGCTCTCGACATCCTGAGGAAGAAGGCTCAAACAGTTCCGGTAAAGCGAACCGTTTTTATAGTCTTTCAGCCGTTTCCCGAACAGCTTCACAGAACCGCTGTAGGGCTTGCGCAAGCCTGCCGCTACCGCTGCCAGAGTGCTCTTACCCGCGCCGTTCGCGCCGAGTAAAGCGAACACTTCGCCCCTGTTCACGGTCAGAGATAGATCGGAGAGGATATCGGGGCTTTGACGGTCATAGCGGAAAAAGATACTTTTCAGCTCCAAGGCGATCTCGGTATTTTGGGGTCTTGGCTCTTCGGGAATTTTCTTGATCGAATCGGGGAATTTTCCGATAAAACACTGTCCCTCGCGGATAGTGAGAGGGGTATCATGGTCTCCGGTCGCTTTCGCGATACGCGTCGGGGTCGGTAAAAAGCGAAAGCAGGGGCTGCCGGCGCCGATCGCCGCGGCGACCTGCCGCGGGGCGTCGTCATGGATGATTTTGCCGTTATCAAGGATCACAACGCGATCGGAGATCGGAAACAGCTCTTCGGCGCGGTGCTCACAGATCACAACGGTCAAAGCCGTCTCACGATGCAGACGGCTGACGGCTTCGAGAAAGGCGGTCGCGGAGATCGGGTCGAGCTGAGCGGTCGGCTCGTCCAAAAGCAGGATATCGGGATCAGCCGTCATGACGGACGCAAGGTTCAAAAGCTGCTTTTGTCCGCCCGAAAGGGTCGCGGTCTCGCGATCGTACCAGCTGTCAATACCGAAAAAGGAAGATATCTCGGCGATGCGTCGCGCGATTTGGCTGTGCGGCGCGCCGAGATTCTCCAAGGTAAACGCCAGCTCGTGCCATACCTTGTCGGTAACGATCTGTTCCTCGGGGTTCTGGGCGACATAGCCGATACGCGCGGCGCTGTCCTTAGAGGATAAAGACATCATATCCGCACCGTCAAAGAGGATCTCACCGCTGAGGGTTCCGTTTTGGCGCAGCTCGGGCTTCAACAGTCGTAAAAAGGTGCTTTTGCCCGAGCCTGTCGCGCCCATCAAGGTGATGAACGCGCCGCTCTCGATCGTCAAGCTGAGATCGGACAGCGCCTTACGCTCCGCATCCGGATAAGTGAAGCTTAGATTTTTGACAGTAATATGCGCCATCTTGCCGCCTCCTTTGCATCCAGTATCAGCGGAAGGATACTCAGCAGCAGAAATGCCGCCGCTCCCGCGATCCCCCACGGAGTGAATACCTCCATTTGCAGAAGGGGGTAATAATTTGCTGCGCTCTGTGTGATCCCGACGGCGCTCAAAGCGCTGAGCGCAGCACAGAAAATGATCAGAGCGACATCCGCCGCATGGAGCTTGTAGATAGCGTAAGAGGTCCTGCGACCTGTTCCGTAGCCGCGCGCCTCCATGCTCTCGGCGGTGATGATCCCGTTTTCGAGCGTCCACGTAATCAAGATAGACAGTATCCGCGCGTTGCCGCGCAGCAGGTCGATCAGGTTGCCATCGTCGTAAAGTCCCAACGCACGCTGGGTATCGCGGATCTTGCGCCATCGTTGCTTCAACAGCTCGACAAAGCGCAGGGTCATCGAGAGGATCAGCGCGATCTTCGGTGAGAATCGTCCGAAAAGATAGAGCACCTTGTCGCTCGAAAGCGACTTTGACATCGAGCGAAGTCGATACAGCGCCGCGGTCAGCATAGCTGCCGCAGACAGTCCGTAGACGATCGCTTCGAGAGTGAAGGGTCTGTCGTTGACGTAAAACAGCACCGTCATCCCTTTATGAACGGCGATCGGGTTGATGAGGGCTGCGATCAGAAATACCACCAACGAAAAGAGGTGGGTGCGTCGTGTCGCGGTATGACGGATCACGCTCACTGCCACGGAGGTCAAAAGAGAGATACAGAGGATCAGCGGGTTCATCGAGAACATGGTGATCGCCAAAACGCAGAGGTAGTAGAACGCCACTGTCAGCGGGTTCATCTCGTCAAACCGTTTCATGCTGTTCCTCCTTTCATCATCTTGACGGGTTTACTCCAAGTCTTTGCCGATCTCGGTGGTATAGAGCCACTCGATCGTATCGCCGTCTTGCACATAGTAGCTTTGGCATCCGACCTCGGGGAAATCTCCGTTGACACGGTACATCCACCCCGACAGATCGCCGTAATCGAACTCATAGAGTCCGTTGATACCGGCGATATAGGCGGAGCCGTTCGCACCGCGGTTGTCCATAGGGATGTCGCGCTCACTTAAGGCAGCCTGCAAAACGTCATAGACCGTATCTCCCTGTGAGGCATGGCAGGTCGTTGTGTCGAGGATCACGCCGTCATCGGGGATAAAGCTGTTCACCTTTTTTCGGTCGGCGATCGTGTCACAGCGGATAGACAGCGTCACCGTCAAATCGCCGTCCGTGACCGAGGATTCGCGGTGGCTGTCGGGGCTTTGGAAATCGGTCAGCAGGATGAAGAGGACGCCTGCCGCCGCGATCACAGCTACGGCGATATAGTTCTTTTTATTGCGCTTTTTCAGCAGATACAGTACCGCGCAGGCAGCTGACGCAGATAGCACGATCCCGAGGATCACATAAGGCTTGTAGCTCGCCTTTCCGCCGCCGTCCGCGGTGGATGCCGCTACGCGCATATCGGCTGTCGCCGCGGGCTGGAAACCGCCGTAGGTCGGGGCATGCTGAGTCGTTTCGTTCGATACGGGTGCTTCGGTCTCGCTGACATTCACGGTGACCATCTCACCCGAGGCGGTGGTCGCTTCGATATAGCGCTGACCGTTGATGATCACGATACGGTTGCCGTTGCTGTCGGTCTGTACGCTATCGGGTCTTGAAGTGTTGTTCGAATTGTTCGTATCGTTCGAGGTGTTTCCGCCGTTCCCGCTGCTTGAGCGGGACGGAGCGGATAGATGACCCGCGTTACCGGAGTTGTCGGAGTTATTACCCTTAGTTACGGGCGCGGGTGCGGAATGGTTCACATGGTCGAGCTGATACAGCGAACCTTGACTGTAGCGCATACGCTGATAAGCGACCAAAGCGCAATACGCCTCCATCGTGGCGGTATCGTTTGCCGAGGCGCCTGTATGGGCAAAGCTACCGGAGGAAAGATGATACTGCATCATACCCATAAAGGCGGAATTACCGTTCTTGATAAAGCGGCTGTCGTACTGGGGGTCGATACCGAGCGCGGACAGAGCGATGATCACCTGCGCGGCGCTCTCACAGTTTTCGGCTCCCATGGTCTTGAAGCCGCCGCTGTCGAGCTGCATGGAGGACAGCTTGTCGAGCGCTTCGTTGACGGCAGCGGTCACATCCGACCGCACGCCGTAGTACGGGGCGAGGGCTTGCAGGGTCATAGCGGTCACGTCTGTGTCGCTGTAGGAGCCCATCACCGCCCAGCCGCCGTCAGACTTGCGCCACGACAGCAATTCGCTGACAAGACCGTCGGCGCTGTACAGATCGCTATCATAGCCGTTGTTCAAGAGGTGCAGGCCGAACACAAGGCTCATCACGCCCAGTTCTCCGATCGCTTCGTCGGCGGTATCGGAAATATAGCTGTCCGTGCTGCCCGCGGCAGCTAACGCCAGCGCGTATTTTTCGCGGGAAGTCGCGGAGTAGACCTCGTGCGTATCAAGATAGGAAAGCAGGGCGTCTTCGTAGCTCGAAAAATCATAGTCGCCCGACTGGGAAACGGCGATCGCGTAGAACTCGGCTGTGGTACCGGCGTTGCTGCGCAGATAGCCGTCGATGAAGCTCTGTGCGCCGCTATATGCGACGATACCGTCGCATAGGCTTCGTACCTGTGCGACGGTATAGGTAACATCTGCGCTCTCGGCGTGCGCCGTGCATATGCCGATGAAAAGCATCGGCAGGCACAGCAAAATTGCGAGCAGCTTATTTCTCATAACGCTTCTTGTAGATCACGACCGTACCGACTGCTCCGAACAGGGATAACAGGGTGATCATCAGCCACAGATAGAGGTGGGTGCTGTCGCCGGTCTTGGGAGTAGCGGAAGAAGAAGTCGCGGCGGAATCCTTGGACGCGGAATCCTTGGTGGATTCGTCCTTGGAAGCGGGGGCTTCGGTTGCGGCTTCGGTCGCGGCGGCCGCTTCCGCCTGAGTCGGCTCGTCGATAACGGCGGGCGCGTCGGTAGGCGCTTGGTCGGGAGTCGCCTTACCTTTGCCGATCGACTTCAGAATACAGATCGGAGGGACGATACGCATATCCTTGACCTGAGCGCTGATCAGCTTCTCATAGCCGTTGGGATTTCCTTCGCCATAGTAGAAGCTGGCTTTGCCTTCCGCGTTGGTAACAACCTTGAACGTGCTGCCGTCAAGGGTGATCTCCGCGCCGGGAACAGGCTCGGCATAGGGCTTACCGTCCTTATCAAAGCCTGTCATCATCATCGTCAGCTCGACGCCGATCGACGTGCTCTCTTCTTCGATATACTGCGGCTCAAAATAGGTGTATACGTCGCTGAAGTTCTTTGTATCAGTATAGATGAACGCGACAACATAATCATCCGCCTTAACGGGATCGGTCATACTCCACGCAAAAGCGTTGTTCACCAAATAGCCGTAGCTACCGCCGTTCGCGACGCCCCACAGCTTCTTGAGCGACAACCCCCACTGGGTCAGCTCTGTGGCATAGCCTGCCTTCGCGCCGCCTTGATAAAATTGCTCATGAGCGGCATAGAGGGTATCGTTAACGGTAAAAGCGCCGTCCTTGTCGATATCGGTGACGGTCACAGTCTTATACGCGACCGCGAACTCACTCTTTTCATCAATGATGGTGACATGCACATCGACGCTGTCTTTCGCTTCTTCAGCGGATACGAACAGCACGCTGACGGACAGCACCAGCAGTACGGATAAAAACAATGCAACAATCTTTTTCATTCTTATACCTCACTTCAAAAAGATTCATTATATATTTCACCCAAAGGGCGGAAACAACAAAAAGCAGAAGTGTATCTTCACAAACAAGAAAGCGTGCGCACCAAGCGCGCTTTCGTCTACCCATCGCTCGTGCGCACGCAGGGCGCAACTGAGCGGGAACTATCAATCATTTTTTATTTGACAGATGTCACCGCCATAATACAATTTGTAAATTCTATCTTTGTAAAAAATCGATTATACAGTTTGTTGTAGTTTCCTGTCAAATAAAAAA
>CADAUE010000097.1 GCA_902790985.1 uncultured Ruminococcus sp. | reverse complement strand
TGTGAAAAAACGCAGTCATTGCGAGGGCTTTAGCCCGTGGCAATCTCACAAAGCCAAGATAGCACCTTGGGAAATCGCCAC
Organism: uncultured Ruminococcus sp.; assembly: GCA_902790985.1. GTDB lineage: Bacteria > Bacillota > Clostridia > Oscillospirales > Acutalibacteraceae > Ruminococcoides. Next base: position 6,389 of record CADAUE010000097.1, on the reverse strand, counting down.
GTCAATCGCTCCTCGCGATGACAACGCTTTGTTTTTTCACAGCACGCTTGAATACATCATACGAAAGGATTTTATTCACTTTTCTTATCAGAATCTTTTTCGTCTGACTTTTTGGATCGTATTTTCTTTTTATCCTCGCCGATCTCGTCGATCGCCTTATTGGACACGATCAATGAGATCAGTTCGTAGCCGAACAACAGAATGATCACGCCGATAAAAATGATCACACCGATCGGCTTGCTGATGAAGTTGAAGAACTTTCCGATCAGCGTCAGCTTGCGCACATATTTGCCTTGAATCTGGTCATAGGTGATTTTTTTGTCAAGAGGCGCTCCGGCGGCGTCGCCCTGCGTCTGATAGTAATATGTTCCGTTTTTGATCTCGGGCTCCGTCACGACACGGTGCGTCACCTCGCGTCCGTACATAGAACCCGACTGCGATTTGTAGGTGACGATATCGCCCTTCTCAATATCCTCGGCGTCTGCCGACTGCACCAGAATCACATCGCCGACCATCAAGGTAGGCTCCATCGAATCGGACGACACGCGGAAAATGTAGTTGCCGAACAAGGAAGGCGTCTCCCCCATGATGCGGGATACGAAGAAGAACAGGACAGCCAATACCAGTACTACCAACAGAACAGTCGTCAGCACATTCAATATCTTTTTGAACACATTTTCACCCCTCGTCCTTGATCCTTAAGAATCTCAGCGCTTTTTACGCTTTTTTGATTTTTTCTTCGTCTTTTTCTTTGCGGGATGAGACGACGGCTGATCGGATTGATTCTTAGATTTTGCCGACTGCTTTTTCTTATCCTTTGCGGATTGTTTGGCGCCCGATTTCTTGACGTCTTTCTTCGCCGCGACTGCGTTGTCCTCTTTCTTCTGCTTCGCCTTATCCTGTTTTGATTTGGGTTCAACAGGCGAGTCTTTCTTTGATTCGACCGCAACATCGTTCTTTTTTTGGTCGTCTGCTTGATCGGAAGTTTCGTTATTCTCTTTTTCGGTCTGCTGTTCGCGCTGCATTCGCTCGATCATTTCATAGATCGACTCTTCGCCCTCGCTTTCTTCGGCGCGGCGTGTAGTCAGCCTAACGATATTCATGATCTCATCGAAGAAAATCAACAGCAACAAAAAGATGAATATAATCAGTCCCCAAGGGCTGAAAAAGAATTCATAGATACCTTTTAATATCCCGACCTTCGAGACAAACCTGGATTCCACAGAGCTGACATTGATCTCACCGTCATCGACTTCATTCGCGTCGCCCTTTGTCACGATCACGGTGCTGCCCCTGCCGTTATCATACGGAGCGACCAACACACGATGGGTCACTTTATGGTCGTCAAAGCGCGCGTCACCTTGGAATGTCACGATATCGCCGATATGTAACTGTGATACGTCGCTGACGTCCTTATTGAGTATAACATCGCCGACCTCGAGTTCGGGCGTCATACTGCCTGATTCGATGCGATGAAAAGAGTAACCGAACACCGACGGGGTACCGCCGCCGACCTTTGTAAGCATAAAAATAACTACCGCCACGGTCAGTACCGCGATCAGCGTCCAGCATATGATGTTCTTGACGACACGGCCTGCGTTGAACGCCTTTTTCAACGCGGCGGTCTTCTTCTCGCCTAATCTATCTTTGATTCTCTGCTTGATTTTTTTCATATCATTCTCCGAACGGTATCTTACTACAATCCAGTATAATAAAAAAGGGCTGTAAAAACAACCCTTTTTGCATATTTTTATTATGTTGGAGCTCATGTAATGATCTCACAAACGCCGATCAGTTACCGATATAGACTTCGTCGATCGTATAGGAGAGCGCGGTCGTGGGTGAATTGTTGATCACATACCAGTAGACGTCGACTGTTTCGTCTGCATCCATCTGAATATTCTTGACGATCGGGACGTCGTGGAAGACGTAGTTCGGGTCAGAGGTAACATGAACGGTCGTTTCTACTTGCATTTCATCGGGATAAGACCCACCGGTCGACTTAGTGTACAGGGTAGCAGTACCGTTAACATTTTTCGGCGTGATCACACCGGTAGTTTCATTGACGGTGAAAACATTGGTATCGCCGGAATAATACTTTAATGTGCCGATATAGTTAGCAGAATAACCCGTTCTGGTAGGGATATTTGTCGTATTGCTCAGCGCCGCGTCAAAGGTGTTATTACCGTCACCATACGCAACAAAAATATCTCTGTAATAATGGTTGATGCTGTTACCAGTAATACCGGTATAAGCTTGAACCAAATGATTACTGCTGGTATTACCATCTTTGTAATTATTGGTTATCTTAAACAACACACTACTTGTCGCGCTTTGTCCATCTGTAGCTAAGTTGCAAAGCTCCTGAGAACGCTGACCCCAGTTTGGCTGACCGTTATTATTGGTGCCCCAGTTCTCTACGCAGAAGAATGCATGGGTCGCGGTCTTGGGGATATCGGCATAATACTGGTTGGGGTTATTGTTGCCGCCGACGTGAGTCAACTTATAGTAGGTACCGTTCTCACCTTTGCTGCCGAGCGCCTCGCCACTTGAACTGGATTCATTCCAGCAAATATAGAATTCCGTTCCGTTCCAACCGCTGACGCTATTGTCCTTCTCAAAATAGATACGCATCACATCGCGGTCGGCATAGGTCGTAGGTACAGCCAAAGCGGAATAGTCGTGATAGCTGCGGGTGGGACCGTTGACGCCAAGGGCGAGGGTGCCGTTGTTCGCGGTCGGGATCGAGAGCGTACGCGCGTAGAGCGAAACGTTCTGTACCGAACCGGAGTTGTTGGTGAGCGTCGTTTTGAAATACTTACGGTTGTTGTTGGGGATCTTGGAGCCGTTATAGTTGGTTGTAGCCGTATCTGAATAGGTAACGCCATCATTTGAGGAATAAGTCGCTAAAGAAACTCCGTATCCGTTATAGGCATTGATGGAATAGGCGCCGTTTTCGCCGCCCAAGACCGTCTGAGCGCCGTCTTGACTATGAGGACGTGAGAACCATGAAAACGTCGGAACGTTCCAAACGGCTATCAGCAGTACGACCGCCAACACGATCGCTAAAACGACTTTTGACTTTTTCATGGTTTCACCTCCTTGTAATTAATGGTTATTGCCAACCGGAGCCGACCTTATACGTTGTGCTGTAGCCGCGCGTTCCGGCATTGACATTGTTCCAGAATGTGCTATGGCTTGCATTGTTCCAACGGTTGAATCCAACGTCACCGCTGTTACCACGTGTTGACGATATACTGATCGTCTTCTTGTTTGTTCCGCCGTTTGACATATTGCTTTCACCGGAGCCGTCGTAGAACGAGATGACCGCGCTATCGTTACCCCACCACGTCTGATCCGAATAATCGAATGTGATCGTGATATTACTGTAGCTTGCGGTAACATTCAGCACTCTCGTGCTCTTGTTGAACGTGAAGGTATAGGTACCGGCGTGACCCTTCATGTAGATATCTCCGCCATCGACAGAAAGCGTCTTATTGGAGATAAAGGATGTCGAAGTGATATCCTGATAGGTGCCGCCGCCGCCGTACCACGTGTTAGTGGAGCCTACTGTCTTCACAATCTGGAAGCTGAAGTCCTGACCCTCGGTCAGCGTCATGCTACCGGATATCGTATTACCGGAAACAGTCATCGACTCTGAATTCCAATTACTTGCACCGCTCACGCCATACTTGATGCTCCATGTCTCACCCATGAATCGGGCATAAACATTCTTGTCGCCAGTCGTGCTAAGCGTATAAGTATAAGATGTACTGGTGCTGAGCTGAGTGCCGCCGGTTGCCGCACTATACCAACCGACAAACTCATAGCCGGCAGCGGGTGTTGCGGTAAGGGTTACACTGCTCTTATACTTCACACTCGCGGTAGAGGTAGCGCCTGCCGCGGAAGAACCCGCCTTGACGGTACCGCCGGTATTTCCCGCGGAGTAAGTTGTGCCGCCGTTTGTCGAGAAATATGCGTTCGCTGTCACATTATAGTTGTTTGTTGTGAAGCGTGCATAGTAGATCGTATTATTGTCAAGCGTTACCGGAGAAGTAACCTCTGTACCGTCGGTCGCAGCTGTATAGAAGCCGCTGAACGTATAACCGGTAGCTGCGGTCGCGGAGAAGGTCACGCTGGAGCCCTTGTCGACCGTTACGGATTTATAAGTTGCTGTATTTGCTGTCGTGCTGCCGTTTACAGTCATCGTTCCGGCTGCAACAGTAGAAGAAGTGCTGCCATCTACCGTACGATAGATCGTGAGCGTACGCGTCTCTTTGAACTTCGCGTAATAGGTGATCTCGGATGCGGTAGAGGGAGCGTTCGGTTTATAGGTAGAAGCAGTATTTGCGGTACTATTGACGGTCGGTGCCGGAGTGGTACCCGCCGCATCCAAATACCAACCAACAAACGCATAACCTGTCTTGGCGGTAGCTTTCAGCTGGAGAATCTTACCAGGCCAAGCATGAACAGTGTCCTTATGCTTCTGGCTATCAGGATTGGTCGACTCGATCTCATGAGAGGTTGTTGCCACACCTACATAGGAGGTAGCTTTAAGTGTACCCCAAGGATTCTCACCACCCTGACCGGTACAGAGAGCTACCTTAACCGTAGCCGGATCGTGCCAGCTACCGGTGCTCTTGCTGTCAGTACCACCACTAATCGTTTCGATGATATAAGTCGGATCAACGGGATCATTCGGGATGGACGTATCTACCGTTTGATTCCAATACTTGTTGTTATTTTGATCATTACTATTTGTAGAGAGCGTGAACGGCCACGAATCATATTCACCCGGCTGAACCGTACAGCCAGGAACCGCACGAACAAATGTCGTTTTCGTATAGGTACCGTTGTAATCAAAGGTATAATGCTCTTCTTCAGAATTCAATTCGAGCTTATAAAGGCGTGATTTTTGATTACTGTTGGGAGTCCAGCACCATGCATAGTAAGTCGGGCTGTTTGAACTCCACTCACTAGTCGGGAGCAGGGTAACATGACGAGGCGTCAGCGAAGAAGTGATACCGAGGTTGTTGATTGCCTGAGCAACCGACATATTGGAAGTCAAATCGGAGTTATCTGTCTTTTTCTGTAGCCATACGTTGATGGTCACATATTTTGTCTCATTCGCGCCGACCGCAAACAGACGTTTTTCTGACTTCGCGCCTTTTTGATGATCAGAAAAGGCCTCTACTGTTGTAGCACCGGTCGCACCGGAAGTGGAATTGACTACAGCAGTCGTACTGGCATTTTTCGCGTAGATCTTTGTGTTGCTGATCAGCTTACCGGAGGTAGGATCATAAGTGCCCTCGGGGTTATCACCCTCGGTATACGCCGTGACTGATACACGGATATCATCACTTACGGAGATATCGTGTGTAGCATCCTTCCAGAAGAAGAAATCAGCGTTTGTATCAGCCTTTAATCTAAAGGAAACGCTGAGATAAGTGGTGTTCTTATCGCTGACGTCGCCTTTTCTGTAAATAAAGCCGGAAGTGATATTCGCCTTAGGGAAATAGAAGGTCTTGCCGTCGGCGCTGGACGCGGGGGTCAAATGCATATCGCCGGAGGGCTCGAAATAATCAAGCAGATCGATGGTACCGGACTTGTCACCGATCAGCATATCGGTGTACTTGGTATCATTTTTGATCGTACCATTCGTATTCGCTTCATTGGTGATCTTGATGGATGAAACCGTCTCGACCCACGCAAAGGTGCCTACGATCAAAAGCGCGATGATCTCAAGGAGGATCACAATTGAAATCACGGAATTTTTTATTCCCTTTTTGCCGGGATGAGAAGCCTTAGCCTTAAGCATCTTGAACAGCCTATTCAATTGTATCACCTCCATAATTATCATTTTATCATCAAGTTTTTAAGCCTTGATGTGCCGCGTGCCGCCTCCCAAAGAGGAAGGCCATGCACCGCGGACAATCATCTGTTAGTTATGACCCCAGTAATCACTGTTGGTCAGTTCGTAAGTTACCGTATAACTGCTTGAATTCGGCACTGTGAAGGTTTGCGTACCGCCGCCGAACGGATAATACTTTGTACCGGAGCTGTTTTTCTTACAGAAGCGGACAATCTTCTCGCCGACAGGGATAGAAACCGTAACAGTAGAAGATTTATTGCTCCAGTTACCGAAGTAGTAGGTTTTTCCGGCGTCAGTCTCGAATCCAACTGTATCGGTATTATATACCCATTCTTTTCCGTTCGGTACTCTGGCAATAACCTCCAGACTGCAATTCGTCGCCGAACTGCCGCCACCGCCGGAGGACTGTCCGCCGCCACCGGAGCTGCTGCCGGAGCCTGCGGTAAAGTTCCAGTAACCGACGCAGGGAGACAGGCGCTGACTTTCATCGCTTGTGGTACTATATCCGTTACCGTGG
>CADAUE010000096.1 GCA_902790985.1 uncultured Ruminococcus sp. | reverse complement strand
ACTGCAATTAAATTATACTATGAAAGCGCTGACCGGGCAACCCTTTCGGGCTGCCCGGTCTAGTTTTTTGGGATGTCTTAGTGCGACAGCCCCTTTTCTTTGTTCAGTTATCAGCCTTGGGACGCGGAATACTGCTGTCGGAGCTGATCGATCTTTTGCTGTTCGACCTGAGCGATGTTGTACCAGCCCTTTGAGGTCATCTTCGAGAAGATCTCGCCCTGCATCGACAGCGAATCGTCGTAGGCGGAGCTGAACGCGTTGAGCACATCGGGGTTCGCGGATTCTACCGAGCCGTGCATATACAGGTCGCAGCAGCCCTTTTCAAGGAGCAGAAGGTTCTGCATCAGATTTTTGTCGTCCATCATCGTACCTCCTTACAAAAGTGAATAAAAGCGGTTGAAGATCGTCGAGTGGCGGGTGCTGAGATTCTCAACACAGGTCCTCAGCTCAGGGTCGGTAAGGCTCTGAGCGGTTTCTTTGCACTTCTGCTGAAAATACTGCTCGTGTCCGAGGGCGTCCTCGATATAGAGCAACTCTTTGTCGGTCATATCATTACCTCCATATATTTGGTAATGATAGTATGCGCGGGATTTTCGGTGTTATGCGGCTGTCGCCTTTTTAACAAAAAATAACGGCACGACTTTTCAGCCGTGCCGCTTCGGTTGAGATCGCCGCGTTGCTTCGCTTGTCGCAATAACGAACCGAAAAGAATATTATTCTTCTGTAGAATTAAACGTAAATTGTTTGCCGTCGTGATCGCAGACGATGGGCTTTGAGCTGTCGAAGTCGGCTTCAAGCATTTTTTCGCTGAGCTTATCTTCGATGTTGGTGACGATCGCCCTGCGCAGGGGTCTGGCGCCGTAGGTATCGTCAAAGCCTTCGTCAGCGATCTTCTCGATCGCGCTGTCGGTGAAGGTGATCTTCACGCCGAGGGTATCGAGACGCTTTGAGAGAGTCTTGAGCATCTTGCCGGCGATCTCCTTGATCTCGGGTTTGGAAAGCTTGCTGAACACGATGATGTCATCCACACGGTTGAGGAACTCGGGGCGGAAAACTTGCTTGAGCTCGCTCATGACGAGATCGCGGACGTTGACTTCCTCTTGCTTTTCGGTCTCGGGCGTGAAGCCAAAGGCAGTCGACTGCTCGGTGATCTTGCGTGCACCGACGTTGGAGGTCATGATGATGATGGTGTTCTTGAAGTCAACGGTTCTGCCCTGGCTGTCGGTCAAGCGACCGTCCTCGAGAATTTGAAGCAGCATGTTGAACACATCGGGGTGAGCCTTCTCGATCTCGTCGAAGAGAACGACGGAATAGGGCTTGCGGCGCACCGCTTCGGTCAGCTGGCCGCCCTCGTCGTAGCCGACATAGCCGGGAGGTGAACCAACCAGACGGGAAACCGTGTGCTTCTCCATATACTCGCTCATATCAAGGCGGAGCATAGCGTTCTCGTCGCCGAACATCGCCTGTGCCAGAGCTTTGCACAGCTCAGTCTTACCGACGCCGGTGGGACCTAAGAAGATGAACGAACCGATGGGACGCTTAGGATCCTTAATACCGACTCTGCCGCGGCGGATCGCGCGGGAAACGGCGGAAACTGCTTCTTCCTGTCCTACCACACGCTCGTGGAGGATGTTCTCCATATTCAGCAGACGTTCGCTTTCTTCACGTGTCAATTCAACGACAGGGATCTTTGTCCACGAGGATACGATCGCGGCGATATCCTGCGCGCTGACCTCATGGGAGCTTTCCTTCGCGCTCTCCTGCCAGCTGTCCTTTGCTTTCTCGAGCTGCTCGGTGATGTTCTTCTGCTCATCACGCAGCTGTGCGGCGCGCTCAAAGTCCTGCTCGCTGATGGCGGCGGTCTTTTCGCTTTCGAGGGTCTCCAGCTCCGCTTCAAGATCCTTGATCTCGTTCGGATAGGTCAAGGCGCTCAGACGCACCTTGGAAGCCGCTTCGTCAACCAGGTCGATCGCCTTGTCGGGCAGATAGCGGTCGGCGATATAACGCGAACTGAGTTTTACCGCAGCTTCGATCGCTTCGTCGGAGATCTTCACCTTGTGGTGGGCTTCGTAACGGTCGCGCAGACCTTTGAGGATGGCGACCGCGTCCTCTTCGCTCGGCTCGCCGACCTTGACGGGCTGGAAGCGGCGTTCGAGGGCGGCGTCCTTCTCGATATACTTGCGGTACTCTTCGAGCGTGGTCGCGCCGATGACCTGGAAATCGCCGCGTGCCAGCGAGGGCTTCAGGATATTTGCCGCGTCTGCGGAGCCTTCCGCCGCGCCCGCGCCGATGATGGTGTGCAGCTCGTCGATAAAGAGGATGATGTTCTTGCTCTTCTTGACCTCTTCGATCGCGTTCTTGATGCGATCCTCAAAGTCGCCGCGGTACTTGGTGCCGGCGACCATACCGGTGAGATCGAGCGCGACCACACGCTTATCGCGAAGGTGCTCGGGCACTTCACCGTTGGCGATCTTTAAAGCCAAGCCCTCAGCGATGGCAGTCTTGCCGACGCCGGGCTCACCGATCAAACAGGGGTTGTTCTTGGTACGGCGGGAAAGGATCTGGATGATGCGTTTGATCTCTTCATCCCTGCCGATGACGGGGTCGATCTCGCCGTTCTTCGCAGCTTTGGTCAGATCGCGCGAGAAACTGTCAAGGGTCTTGCTGTCGCCGTCGGGAGAGTTTTGGGCGTTGCCGGAGGTCTCATAGTTGCCTTGCTCGCCACCCTCAAGCCGGGCACTCATATGGTCGGCGATGGTGCGGGGGCTGACGCCCAGCGCGCTGAGATATCGGATCGCGTAGCTGTCGCGGTCGGACAGGAGCGCGATCAGCAGATGCTCGGTACCGACATAGCCGGAACCGGTACGCGCCGAATACATCACGGCGGTCTGCATCACGCGCTTGGTGCGCGGAGTGAAGTCGTCGGGGGTCAGATCGGTGACAGTGCCCTCGCTCTGTATCATCGCCTCGAGCTTCTCGGCTGTTACGCCGCTGTCGCTCAGAGCGGTGTAGGCAACACCGCTGTTCTCCTTACACAGGCCTAAGAGGATATGTTCGGAGCCGATGTAGGACGCGCCGAGCTTCTGTGCGCTTTCGATCGCAAGGTTCAGCGCCTTGTTCGCTTTCTCCGTAAAGCCCTTGAATGTGTATTTCATATACCTTACCTCCTTTGTGCGCCATAGGCGCGGTGAATGATGAATGGGGTTGGGAGGACGCTGTCCTCACCAGATTCCATACCAACTAATCTGTATCAATTGAATCCGGTACGTATGATCTCCGCGCGCTTGATATCACGGTCGCGGGGGCTCATATCGTCGCCGTATTTGGTCATGATGGAAGCCGGCTGTATCTCGACGATCAGTTTGTCGATGCTGTCGGTAGAGAGGGTCTCGAGCTTCTTTGCACTCACACCCAGTCGCACCAGAGAGAGCAGACGCATCGCCTCGCTGTGATCCATCAGCCGCGCGGTCTTGAGGATCCCGAGAGCGCGGTGGATCTTGTCCTCTACCTCGATATCGGAGAGGACGTTCTCGCGAGCGCGCATCTCCTGCGCGATCAGCTGGGTGGCGATGTTCTGCAGATTGTCGATCGCCGCCTTCTCGGAGATACCGAGGGTGACCTGGTTCGACAGCTGGAAGAACGCGCCGGATGGCTTGGTACTCTCACCGTACAGCCCGCGCATAGTCAGTCCCAGTTTAGAAAGGTTCGCGCCGATGCGGTTCACCGCGCCGCTCATATCGAGGGCGGGCAGGTGGAGCATGACCGACGCGCGCATACCGGTACCGAGGTTGGTCGGGCACTGGGTCAAGTAACCGAACTGCTTGTGGAACGCGAAGTTTAATTTCTTTGAAAGAATATTATCCACCTTGTCCGCCAACGCGTAGGCTTCGTTCAAATCAAAGCCGTCTTTGATAACTTGCAGGCGGATGTGATCTTCTTCGTTCACCATGATGGACACGGTGTTATCGTCGCTGAGATAGACCGCGCGGCCTTCTTTTGCGTCGATGAAATCGGGGCTGACGAGGTGGCGTTCGATCATCGCGACGCGAATGGTGTCGGGGATCGCGTCGAGGTCGATGCGGTGGAACTTGATCTCGCTGTCCCTCAGCGCCTCCCCTACCTTGTCCACGACTTCGCGCGCTTTGTCGACGGAAAGGCGGATCGGAAAGGGGTAATCTCTCAGATTTCGCGCCAGACGGATACGGGTCGATACAACTGCTTCACTCATGATCAGCCCTCCAGTTCCTTGATCTCGTCACGCAGCTGTGCCGCGCGCTCAAAGTTTTCGTCCGCGATCGCCTGTTTCAACTCAGCTCGCAGGGATTCAAGCTTGCTGCCGGATGAACCGGTTGTATCCGGCTTTTCATCCGGGTTCACGGTGTACTCGATCACGGGCTGTTTGCCTTTATGCTCGGTGTTGCCGTGGATGCTGCGGATGGTGGGCAACAGCTCGCTGAAGAAGGTGTCGTAGCAATCGGCGCAGCCGACCTTGCCGCTGCGCTTGATGTCGTTGAGCGTACTGCCGCAGGTGTCGCAGTGGGTCGCTCCCGAGATCGCGGGAAGAGCGTTGGAAAAGAAGCTGCTGAGCAATCCGCCGAAATCAGCGGAAAAATCGGTGAACATATTATCGTAGCCAAGCTCATGGGCACACTCGGGACAGAGCATGTATTCGGCATACTCGCCGTTGATCATCGTCTTGACATGGGTAGTCGCTTGGTGTTTTTTGCAGTGTTGACATAACATAAAAATTCCTCCTTTGGCGCCGTAGGCGCGTTGAATGGTGAACGGTGAACGGTGAAGGGTGAACGGTGAAGGGAGGACGCTGTCCTCATCTGATACCTGTTTGTGTTTCGCCCTTCGCTGCCTCACCGAAATCAACTTGTTACAGTTTAACATATACCTTTTGTTTTACGTGTCTAAAAGCGTCAGCAGCATGTTTTTGAAGATCGTCGCGCGCAGCGAATCGCGATACTGCTGGGGTACGCTGAGATAGGCTCTCTCCCCCGTTGCCGCGGAGATCAGCTTCGCGGTACTAAGGTCGATCACACCGCGTGTCATCATGTTATCGATCATCACCTCGGTAGAAGCCTTATCCAGCGTTTTGCCGATCGCGTTGATGATGTGCATGATCGCGCCGCTGCGCGTCGTTTTGATACGCGTGATGCGGATATATCCGCCGCCGCCGCGTCGGGACTCGACGATGTAGCCCTGCTCGGGTGTGAAGCGCGATGTAATGACATAGTTGATCTGGCTCGGAACACATCCGAGGGTCGTGGCGAGCTCGTTGCGTTTGATCTCTGCTTCGCCGTCCTGCTGCTCCAGCATATCCTTGATATACTGGGCAACTAAATCACTCATACGCATTTTTCTTACCTCGATTCTTTGTCTTTCTCTGACCTTGACTATATTGTACAGCATTGATCAAAGAAAGTCAAGGTCAAATTTAATTATTCACAAATTGTTCAAAAATGGGTTTATAATTCTAATTTAGCAATATCGTTCTCTATCATGGAGTTTAGTGATTGCCGCGAGCTAAAGCCCTCGCTATGACATTTATTATAAAAGCGCCATATCCGAAGATACAGCGCCTTTTGAGACTTTCTAAAGTTTTACGGAGATGTGACGTTCTATATACTCTAAATACGGCTTGCGATTATAAACACTTTCGGGGTGATCTTTGTACCACACGTACTCCTCCCGCAAGCCCTCTTTTAATGAAAGGGTCACAGGCATAAGAGAGTTCTGTCTGCTGACATCCAAAACATATTCGTAATCATAGAAGCAGAAATAGTCCCTTTGATGATGCGTTTGATCCATGCTGACAAAGGTCGGGAGCTTTCCTACGGCTTCGTAGCACAAGGTCACCCACTCTTTGACTGTCACGATCTCGGGATTTCCAAGGTTGAAAAGATGCTGCACGGGATGTTTGTCCATCAGTATCGTGATAAATCGACAGAGGTCTGATACATGGAAAAACTGGAGCTTCATCTCACCGTTTCGCGGCAAATAAAAGGGTCTGTCCCGCATGGCGCAATCAAACGGGAACGCTTCGCGGTAGAGGTTCTCGTAAATGCCGTAAAAATACGGCGGGCGCAGGATGTAGGCGTTTGGGACATACTCCTGCAAATATTGTTCCGCTTGCAGTTTGTTCCACCCGTAATCGCCCCAGACAGTATTGTGACCGCAGGGCTGTTCTTCTGTGAAGGGTTGGGGATTCGATTCGGGATAAACGGCACTGGAGCTGATAAAGATGTAATCGGAAAAACGCACGCCGGAATCGAGCATAGATTGGATATGCTCGCGTGTGTAGGCGGTGATATCGAGAATGATATCAAAGAATCTGCCCCGCAATATATCTCCTAACTGCATGCGGTCGCGACAAATATGCTCAACGCCGTCGACCTGCTCTCTGCTGCCGCGGTTAAGAACGGTGACGTCCGCTCCCCTGCGGACAAAACACTCCGCGGTATAGCGACTGACAAAGGTCGTGCCGCCTGTGATCAGAATTTTCATCATAACACCTCCGTATGCAAGAAAGCGTGCGCACCAAGCGCGCTTTCGTCTACCCATCGCTCGTGCGCACGCAGGGCGCAACTGAGCGGGGACTATCAATCATTTTTTATTTGACA
>CADAUE010000095.1 GCA_902790985.1 uncultured Ruminococcus sp. | reverse complement strand
GAGCAAGTTTCGGTGCAGAAAGTGCAGGCAGGCTGGCGCCTGCCAAGATCGATAAGCCGAAAATTGCCGAAATATTGCCATTTTCAGCAGGTTCGGATTTCTACAGTCACCCTAGGCATACGAAAGGGGAAGGAACATGTCTGTATGTGTGATCGTGCCTTACATGGAATCGTCCGATCTGATCCTAAAAACCGCTGATTCTTTGAAAAACCAGAGAAAGGTCGATACGGGAGAGCTCGCGCTTTTGGTCGCCGACGCGACCGCCGAGCAGGACGCTTCCGAAAAACTCGCGTCTTATACCAACGTCAGCGTTGTCGCGTGCACGGGCAAGAATGAAGCCGAGGCATACAACACCGCTTTAGAGAAGGTCAGCGCCGATTATGCGATCGTCGCGCGTCCGGGCGATGTGTTCGGCAGCCATTACTTTATGAACGCTCTGAAGGCTGTCGGCAAGAACAAGCCCTACGCCTTCGCCGCGCCGATGCGCTTCTGTATCAACCCCGTCTACACGCGTTACAAGTACATCAACCGCACCAACGTGCCGAAAAAATACATGAACACTGTCGCGGACATCCGCGAGAACCCAAGCCTGCTGCAAATGGAGCTCGACGGCAATATCATCCAAAGCGAGGTACTCAAACACTATCCCGCCGACCCGAAGCTAAAATACGAGTACTTCCATGACGTCATGCTCCGCCTGCAAAAGGATCATCCCGACTACTACGCGATGGGCGAAGCGAACTTCAACACCTTTATGCCGCTGAGCGACGACGCAGCGTACTTTGTGCCGAGCAACGATATCGACTGGTACCAAAACTCGATCGACGCCTTCCTGCTGCCGCTCGCACAGCGTGAGAAGAACGCCGACGGCACCCTGCCCTACTTCATCCAGTTCTACCTCATGTACGCGGTCGCGGCACGGTTCCTCTCAAACATGAACAACCGCAACAAGCGCAACATGAGCGCAGAGGAGCTGGACAGCTTCTTCTCTTCGTGCAAAAAGGTGCTCGACCTTTTGAGCGACACCATCATCCTCAACGCCGGCAAGTACAAGGCTCTCGGCTACAGCGAAGAAGCCGCCGAGATGTTCTATATGCTCAAATATAACCGGACCCTCTACGATATGCCCCAGCACCTCAGCGAAGGCAACGAGGACGTCGCGCTGGATGTCGCCGACGTTGTCGTAGCGCGTATGCAGGGTCAAAGGGTCGGCCTGCACGTGCTGGATTACCACGACGGCAAGATCCTGCTGGACGGCTCCTTCCGTCAGGTGTTCAATCTCAACAACATTCAACTGTACGCGGTATGGAACGGCAAGCGCATCGATCTGGTCGACAACGACCGCTACTCGTTGACCAAGTATTTCGGTATCAGCGCCTATAAAAAATTCACCTTCCATCTCGATCTTCCGATCGACGACAATCGGGCAAAGCAAAAGCTGAGCTTCTTCGCCGAGTATAAAAACACCCGTGTGCCGCTGCAATACTCTTACCTGCACCACTGGGCAAAGTTCGCAGGTTCACCCTCGGGCGGCTACTGGCGCTTCAACAAGTATATGGCGACCATCGAGCAGAACCGCGATATCGTCATTGAGCGCGCGTCGGGCATGAAAACCTTCAAGCACGAGATCAAATATCTGCCGCGCGTCTTCATGGAGAGCAAGCGCACCTTCATCACGCGTATCGAGTATTGGCTGACCCGTCCGTTCTACAAGAACAAGCGTATCTGGCTGATGTACGACAAGCTCTACAAGGGCGGCGACAGCTGCGAGTACCTGTACCGTTTCTGCAAGGACAAAAAGGACGGCATCCACCGCTACTACATCATCGACAAGAACACCTCCGACTACCGTCAGCTGAAGCAGGACGGTCTGCACCCCGTCAAAACAGGCTCTCTCAAGCACAAGATGGCGTTCCTCAACGCCGACATCACCCTCATCACCAACTCCCAGACCTTCCCCTTCAACGGCTACAGTCTGGACAAATCCCGCTTTATCCGCGACCTGTGCAACTTCCCGACCATGTGCCTGCAGCACGGTCTGTCGGTACAGAAATGCGCGATGGCGCAGCAGCGGATCATCGACAACACGCGCATGTACTTTATCGCGAGTAAATATGAGGAAAAGAACCTCAACAGTCACGCCTACGGCTACAAGGATACGGGCATCCTCAAGATGACCGGTATCGGCAGATACGACGGGCTGATCAACAACGACCAAAAGCAGATCCTCATCACCCCGACATGGCGTATGTACAACGCGATGCCCGTCACCACCAGCGAGGGCGAACAGCGCTCCTATAACCCCGACTTCAAGAACACGGTCTACTACCGTATCTATAACGATCTGATCAACGATCAGAAGCTCATCGAGACCGCCAAGCGCACCGGCTACAAGATCAAGTACCTGCTCCACCCCATCCTCTCGGCGCAGGTCGACGACTACACCCCCGATCCGTATGTCGAGGTCATCTCCTCGGTCGGCGACATGAGCTACGAGAAGATCCTCACCGAATCGAGCCTGATGGTCACCGACTACTCCGGCGTACAGTTCGACTTTGCCTATATGAAAAAGCCGCTGGTGTACTTCCACCCCGACGAGCTGCCGGCGCACTATGACGACGGCGGATTCTTCTACGACACCATGGGCTTCGGCGAGATCTGCACCACCTCCGCTCAGCTGGTCGACACCCTGTGCGCTTACATGGAAAGCGGCTGTCGGATGAAGCCCGAGTACATCGCACGCGTCGACGACTTCTACTACTACGACGACCACAACAACTGTCAGCGTATCTATGACGAGATCATGCAGTTCCAGCAAAAGGTCGACAAAAACAAGCTCAGAAAGTGACGCACCCATCATCAAAGCGCTCCGAAAGGGGCGCTTTCAGTCTTTAGAAAAGCCTATCCGGCCCCCTCTGATGAGGGGGCAGCAAGAAGCCTTTCTGAATAGGATAACAAGCGTGAAATGCGGGGGAGAGATAACGTAGCATGATAGTGGAATAATAACGATTGACTCAACACCGTGAAAAACGGTATTTATAATAAGGCTTGAGTCAAAAGCCGGAGAGTCATTGTAGCGTTGCGTTATCTCTCCCCCAACCCCCTCGTCAGAGGGGGCGTCGGAAACGCTCTGCGGTTCTTATCATGTACTATTTCGACAAGCTGAAAGCGCTCCGAAAGGGGCGCTTTTTCTGTTGCGAATAAAAGTATTTTACATTATGATAATACTAATCCTTGATAAAAAGATTTAATCAGATATTAGTGATATATTTCGGATAGCGCGGCGGGCGACGCAGGCAGGCTGCCGCCTGTCAAGAAGCCCAACAAAGCTATACGAAATATAGCGCAATAGATGATAAAGGTTTTTATTAAGGATTAGTATAAGATTATTGAAACCAAACGCCGTTCTCATGTGTATATAAAGTGAAGGGGGGAACAAAATGGGCAGTCGACTTTACGCCGGACTCAGCTTTGAGGAAGCTGTGCGAAAGTACGCCCAAAATGTATCCTCCGCCTGTCTGATGCGGCTTCAAAACTACGCTGACGCGGAGGACTGCTTCCAAAACACCTTTTTGAAGCTGTACAAAAGCTCCCCCG
This sequence comes from uncultured Ruminococcus sp., assembly GCA_902790985.1. Classification (GTDB taxonomy): domain Bacteria; phylum Bacillota; class Clostridia; order Oscillospirales; family Acutalibacteraceae; genus Ruminococcoides. The sequence continues at coordinate 3,083 of CADAUE010000095.1, read as the reverse complement.
AATTTCACAGCGAAAACCATCTGAAAGCTTGGCTGCTGCGCGTCGCGATCAATGAATGTAAGAACTGCATCCGCGACAGCCGCAGACAACTCCCCCTCGACTTCGCCGTCGATCAGCCCGCCCCCTCCGCTGAGGACGACGTCGACCTTTCATGGGCGCTGCTGCAGCTCGAGGGCGATTATCGCGAGGTCGTCTACCTGTACTATGTCGAGCGCATGAAGATCAAAGAGATCGCCGAGATCTTGGGTAAAAACCCCAACACGATCAAGACCCTGCTCTCCCGCGGCAGAGAAAAGCTCAAAAAAATATACGGAGGTGAAAGCAGATGAAAAGTTTCAACTTTGATACCCTGCAAAACCTCCCCATCCCCGAGGGTTGGATCGAAAACGCGCTGAGCATCCCCGAACAGGAGGAGCAAAAGCCCGCTCTCATCCCGTTTTGGCGCAGACCGCGCGTGATCGCGGCGGCGGCAAGCCTGATCTTGGTATCCGCGCTGAGTATCGCGCTGTTCCTCTCGATGAACAACGCTCCCGTACCCGTCAAGCCCAATTCTAAGCAAGCGTCCACCGAGATCGTTTGGTCGACCGACGCAAACGGCGAGACCGTCGCGACGGAGATCGTCATCGTGCCCGATACAGCCGATCGGCAAAACGCGACCCAAGCGTCAGCTTCCCCGAGCCGACTGTCCCCCGACCGTGACCCCGACGATCCTACCGCTCCGACTTCTTCCGCCGAAAGCGGTAGGAGATCGCCGACAGAAAGCGGAAAGCCGTCGCAAGCGACCGAAAAACCTGTCCCGACCGATCCGTCTGCCTACCCCGCTGCTCCTACCGTACCGCCGACAGAGCAGGAAGAGCCCGATCCCTCCGAACCGGCATGGGAGCCTCCTACCGCGCCCCCTCCGACCGAAGCACCGCGGGAACCCTCCACCGACCCTGACTGGGAACCTCCTACAGAGGAAGAATGGGCGACGATCGACCATCTCGGCACCTACTTTAACAACGATCGGATCCCGCAGGACGGTAAGATCTACTGCAAGCTCGTCAGTCTCAACACGGGTAAGGTCTACGGCGATTTCGGCGATTTTGACGACGAACGGCTGATGACCTGCCTGCACATCGACACAACGGAGAGTTATTATTACTACGACTGTCGGGACCATTTCAAGGTTCCTAGCTTCTTTAACGCGGACGACTGCATCTACAGCATCTATGACAGCGACGGAAATATCCTGTATCAAAACGAATGTAGCTTAGGCAGTTAACTCAAATTCATTTACCTAAGCAAAAGGAGGATGAACCATGAAAAAAGCAGTAAGTATCTTTCTTTGCACCGTGCTGATCGCCCTGTCGCTGACGACCGCGATCCACGCTCAGATCATCAACCGCGAAGGTTTGATCTCAACCGAAGAAGCGTTGACGGCGGCAGGCGGTAATATCCCCGTCAACCGCGTTTATCTGAAGGTGCCCGCAAATGACGCGTGGCACAGCAACTACAGTATTTATCAAGGCAAATACTGGCCGTCGGTCTACTGGTGGGAATCCATCTACGCACCGCTCGAATATCCCGGCTGTCGCATGTCGATCGACAACTACGCGCAGGGTATCTATTACGCCGTGATCCCCGACGGAACGCCGACCGCAATCTTTGGTAACGGTTTCGGAGCGCTGGAGGCTGAACGCGAGACTGAAAAATATCGCGCGTTAACCAATACCGACGATATCAATATCGAGGGTGCGTGTGAAGGCGACTATGACACCCTCCCCGAGGGCAGTCCGAACGAATGGAACTTTGACGGATGTATCTATGTGATCGACCCCGAGAGCGCATACGAAAACGAATATACCGGCAGAACCACGTGGCGCGGAAGCTGGTATATCTACTACGGCGACGGCTGTTACGGAAGCTACGCCGAGGCGAGCGATTCCTTTACAAGCATTGAAGAAAACTGTCTGAATCCCGACCACTTTGACGGCGACGGCAACCATATCGGCGGCGCTCATATCAAGCCGTATATCGCTCCCGATGATACTCCCGATACAGCTCCGGCAAGCACCGTTTTGAACGGCTATTATCTGGTCAGCAGTAATGAACCGCAAACCGTCCGCTCCGAAAAAAAGCTTTATCCCTCTGCCGACGGAGAATACAGAAGATCTCTTCATGCCAACAAAAACTACCAATTCCGGATCGTGTATTATCAAGACGGCGTCGCTCTGGATGATAGCAAATGGTATCCCGAACAGGGCTATTACAACGAAAACGGTGATCTCATCGATACTTGGAGCGCCGAGTATATGCTGTATTTTCGTCCCGAGGCCGACGGCGACAGCAGTTACATCGACGGCTGTCTGAAACTCATAAAGCAGGAGGAAACTCCGACAGAAGTTTGTACGGAACCGGTCATCCCCGATGCGCCGTATCATTACAAGGCGCGCTTCGGGCAGGAATATGCCGGTCAGTACAAGGAAAACGAATGGTATTACAAGGAGCTGTACTACCACAGAGACGAGAACGGCGAGACCGACTGGGCGCTGGTGTACGCGATGCTGCCGACGAGAAGTCCGATCGAGCTGGTCACCATCGTCGGCAACCGTGTGCTTTCTCCCGGAACTCAGTATGAGCCGTTTGACGCCGGCTACGGTATCTACGACGTAAAAGAAGACAAATTCATCGACGCGGGAAGCCTAAGTGCGAAAAACTACCCCGACTTTGTCCGTGTCTTTGATAAAATCGTTACCGATGGCAGGCTGATCGGCGATCTCGATCAGGATAACGCGATCACCATCTTTGACGCAACGCTGCTCCAGCGCTGTGACGCGGGCTTACGCGACTATCCCGAGGACGACGTCTTCTATGTCACTTATGAATGGGGCAGTCCCCGCTACTACTCCGACTTCGATCGCGACGGAGATCGCACGATCATCGACGCGACCCTTATCCAGCGCTATCTGGTAGGTATCGCGTAACCATCTCATTACCCTCCATACAAAAGGGGCTGTCGCAAAACGAGAAGTTTTGCGGCAGCCTTAGCTTTCGATAACAAATAGTATTTATAAGCTGTTTATACTCAGCATAGAATCGCA
>CADAUE010000094.1 GCA_902790985.1 uncultured Ruminococcus sp. | reverse complement strand
TCAGTCCCAATGTGGCCGTTCAACCTCTCAGTCCGGCTACCGATCGTCGCCTTGGTGGGCCGTTACCCCGCCAACAAGCTAATCGGACGCGAGTCCATCCTCGAGCGATAAATCTTTGACATACCGACCATGCGACCAGTATGTGTTATGCGGTATTAGCGATCTTTTCAGAACGTTATTCCCCACTCGAGGGCAGGTTACTCACGCGTTACTCACCCGTCCGCCACTAAGTTAGACAAGGATATCCATCAGCAAGCTGACATCAATCCGGCGTCTAACTCCGTTCGACTTGCATGTGTTAAGCACGCCGCCAGCGTTCGTCCTGAGCCAGGATCAAACTCTCTAAAAAATGGTATCTCAAATCCCTAAGGACTTAAAATCTTTTTTAGAGCTAATCTGCTCATTTACATCTGTAATTTCTTGAGTACTCTTTGTGTCTCCACAAATGCTCTCAAAGTAATTACGGGTTTCTTCTTCGTTGTTTAATTTTCAAGGTCCTTTTTGCTGTCAGCGGAGGTTACATTCGTGTAATCTCTCGTTGCTCAGCGTAAGTCATATTATATCCGAACTGAGCGCAAATGTCAAGAAGAATTTTCAATTTTTTTGAAAAAATTTTCAAATTCTTTTATCGAATTTTAAGGCTCAAAAAAGCGCCTATCAACCAAGTAACGCTAAACATGGGAAACAACTTGATCTCTAAGCGGTTTCGGGCGCCTATGACCGGGCGCGAGTTATGTTATACCACATTTTCATGTATAGGTCAAGGGGTAAATCAAATTAATTACAAACTTGTAATTTACTTTTCTTTATTTTGTGGTATTATTATATCAGTTATACATGATATAGATACTTTTTGCTTTGAGGTTTTTGTATGGATAAATACATTATTACGATCGGCAGACAATTCGGCAGCGGCGGACGCTCCATCGGAGAGAAGCTCTCCAAAAAGCTCGGGATCCCCTTTTATGACAAGGAGCTGATCTCCCTGGCTGCCAAGGAAAGCGGTATAGATCCCGAGGTGTTCAAGGATGTTGACGAAAAGGCTGCTAACAGCCTGCTCTACTCTTTGTCGATGGGACTTTACAGCTTCGGCAGCGGATTCTCAGCGATGGGCGACCTACCGGTCAACGACAAGCTCTACCTGCTCCAGCACAAGATCATCAAGGAAATCGCCGAAAAGGAGAATTGTGTGATCGTCGGACGCTGCGCGGACTACGTTCTCAGAGATAATCCCAACTGCGTCAATATATTTGTATACGCGAGTATGGCGTTCAGAAAAGAACAGAGCGTCAAGAAGCACGGGATCGATGAAGAACGCGCCGAGCACATCATCAACAAAACCGATAAAAGCCGCGCGAACTACTACAGCTTCTACTCCGGACAGAAATGGGGCATGGCGGAAAACTATGACCTGTGTATCGACTCCTCCAAGCTCAGTGAAGATAAGATCGTCGATCTGATCGCCGACTACATCAAAATGAGATAACCGACAGAAAACAACCGCTGTACCGAAGTACAGCGGTTAAGTTATGCCTTATTTTCTCTTCTTGGGCTTGACCATCGTCATCTCGAAGCTCATGTCGAGCAGCGGGATGATCTCTTCCGTCGGAACGGTACCATCGAGCAGGATCGTCAGCCATCCGTCGTGGTTCATGTGGTACGCGGGGAAATACCCCTCCTGCAAGCGCAGCGAACCGCTGAGGATCGGATCGCACTTGACGTTGATGATATCAACCCTTTCTTCTCCCTCAAGTCCGAGCTTACAGCGCGCGACATCTCCGAACAGCGCAAACCATTTGCGGTTGCTCAAGTGGCGCAGTACCGCGTAGGTCGGAGCGGTGCTGAACGGGTAATCCGGCTCAACGCCATAGGTATTTGCTGCGTAAGCGAACAGTTCTTCCTTGACCGTCATCCGTTCGCCTTCTTATCTCGGATCCTGCGGATACCCTTGTCGCAGGCAGGATAGATCAGATAATGCACCAGCACTGCGAAGATGATACCGATCGCCATACCGACGAGAACGTCGGTCGGATAATGTACGCCGACATACAGGCGCGAGAACGCTACCAAAGCCGCCAGGATCAGCGCGATGATACCCACCTTTTTGTGGTTGAGAAAAACAGCGACAGCCGCCGCGAAGGCGTTGACCGTGTGTCCCGAAGGGAACGAAAAATCATGCGGCTTGGTCACAGCAGGTATCAGAAACGCATACGCGTCATACGGACGGACACGGGCGACGGCGTTCTTGATGATCAGATTCGCGACGATATACGCCAGCGCGACAGACAGCAGCACCTCGATACCCGTTCTTCGGGTCTTCGCGATGATGATCAGAATGATACCCAGCAGGATCGAAACGATACCGTGCTCTCCGAGCATCGTGGCTCCTTTCATCAGTACATCCAAAAACGGTGTACGGATATTTTGCAGCGCTTGTAACAATTCAGCTTCCCAGATCATAATTACCTCCTATCAATTCATTAAGGCGACGCAGGCAGGCTGGCGCCTGTCAAGGAGTCCAACAAAGCTATGCGAAATTTAGCCCAATATATGATAAAGGTTTTAATTAAGGATTAGTATAAACCCTGTATAAAGATGATCAGCACCAATACAGGCAATCCGAACCGAAAATAATATTTCATCCAGTGAGGGATCTTGAACCCCTTACCGGTATTGGCTTCTTCGATAAATTTGTCAAATCCCCAGCCCCATTTGGTCACGCAGAAGAAGGTGAACACCAGCGCGCCGATCGGGAGCAAAATATTGCTGACGATAAAGTCCTCGCTGTCGAGGATATCTCTGCCGCCGATAAGATGTACATTACTGAGCAAGTTGTAACCCAAAGCACAAGGGACGCCGGTGAGCAGCAGGATAAAAAAGTTGATGATCGAGGATTTCTTACGGCTCCACCCGAAGTTGTCCATGCCCGCTGCGATAATGTTCTCGAACACCGCGATGACCGTCGATAGGCTCGCGAAGGTCATGAAGATGAAAAACAGCGACCCCCAAAGACGACCGCCGGTCATGTGGATGAATACCTGCGGCAGGGTAACAAAGATCAGCGAAGGACCTGCGGACGGCTCGACGCCGTAGGAGAAACAAGCAGGGAAAATGATCAAGCCGGACATGATCGCGACAAAGGTATCCAGCCCCGCGATACGCAGCGACTCGCCTCCGAGCGTATGATCCTTACTCATATAGCTGCCGAAGATCTCCATCGAAGCAATGCCCAGCGACAGCGTAAAGAAGCTCTGGTTCATCGCCGCGGTGATGACGTTGCCGATGCCTACCTCTTTCGCTCGGTCGATGCTGGGAAGCAGATAGAAGCTGATCCCCTCGCCCGCGCCGGAAAGCGTGATGCTGTGGATCGCCAGAACTACCAACAGTCCCAGTAAGCAGAGCATCATCACCTTGCTGATCTTCTCGATACCGTTCTGCAGTCCCAGACTGCATACCAATACGCCGATCGCGACCGTGATGCCCATGAACCCGAGCATCTCCCAAGGCGAGCTGAGCATGTTGTTGAACACATCGCCCACGCCTTCGGACGTCACGCCGCTGAAAGCGCCGGTCGTAAACTTGACGGCATAGTTGAGCATCCAGCCCGACACCGTCGTGTAGTACATCATCAGCATCAAACAGCCTAAGATACAGATCCAACCGTGCAGATGCCACTTGCTGCCCTTAGGCTCGAGCGCCTTGTAGCCCTGTACCGCGCTCTTGCGGCTGCCGCGGCCGACAGCCAGCTCCATCGTCAACACAGGAACGCCCATGATCACCAAAAACAGCAGGTAGAACAGCACAAACAATCCGCCGCCGTTCTGACCCGTTACATACGGAAACTTCCAAACGTTTCCGATGCCGATCGCACAGCCGGCGCTCACCAAAAGAAAGCCCAGCCGTGACTTGAATCCTTCCCTCTTCATAAATCCTCATTCTCCATGGTATTTGCCTTATGATTTTCTAAAAAAGAATTATTCTCGTGTGCTTTTTGAATACTTCTCGTTAGCCTTGATAAAAGAATACACGATCGTACAGACACCGTCGATCGTCATGATAGCGCCGAGCGCCAGCACGAACCAACTCAGCGTTTCGAGCGGCGCAAACATGATGAAAATGCCGCATCCGGCATATAAGATACCCTTGACAAGGTTCTTCCAGTAGCCAAAGCCCTTATGCTCAAAGCCCTTGAGCGACAGAAAGCTCCTGTACGCGGTCACCAGCAACCACACGCCCGCGATCGTACTGCCGACGACAAAGATCGCCTGCTGCTTGACCAAAATGATCGCCAGCACCGCCGCCATCGCGAAAAAGATATAGAACCGCACACGTTCCCGCGAGAAGTCCCAGTGGCTTTCACGCAGCTTTTTGATCGTGTACCCCAGTTGAAACAGTACCAGACCGATCAGCAAAAAGGTGATGATCAGCTGGAACGAAACCTGCGGGAATATCAGCATCAAAATACCGACGACGACAAAGATGATACCCTCGACCAGCTGGTTCGCGTTGATAAATCTCGCGAGCTTTCCCGTCCTCAGCCGCTCTACAAAATCGCCGAACAGCGCTTTTTCGGGGATCTTCGCGACCGTTTTCAAGCTGTCGGATTCCACTACGCTTTTAAGCATATCCTCCGCGCCCTCGATCCCTCCGGACAACACCTCGGTGTAGGTCTCGGCTCCGTTCGATTCTGCCGTATCAAAAATGCTGTTGACCAGCCTTTCACGCTCCTCGGGAGAGACCGCCTCGAGCCATTGATCCATCACGTCGTCGATCCACTGACACGCGGGGTCGAGCTTTTCGGCAGTGTTGAGCTTGCCGTAGCTGACCTCCCAGCTGATGATATCGTGCTCCATCAGACCGCTGTTGGGACTGGTCACGATCCTCAGATCGTCAAACTTGTGCTCAAAGATCTTGCCGAACACACAGTACTGCGGCACGATCATCGTCGTGCGGTCTTTGACCTTGTCGACAAGCGTCCGGTCGCTGACCTCGGGACACAGTCCGGGCCCGTCGTTATTATAGATATGGACGATACGCTTACGCTGAGCGTCACTGACATGGCAAGCGCCGTACAGAGCGAGATGTCCGCCCTTGCTGTGACCGCCGACGATATATTCCTTATCATCTTCGATGACACGTTCGAGATACTCCACCGCGCTCTGCTGCCCGGGGATCGTCTGATAACTCATCACGAAATCCTCTCTCCAGCCGACGAGCGTGTTGTCCGTACCGCGAAAAGCGATATAGTAAACGTTGTCATACAGATGAAACTGCATCGCCGCGAACTGCGTTCCCGCGTCACGGCTGAAGATCTCCTTGTACTCGGAGATCATCAAGCTGCCGAAGCGCCGCGATTCGCACAGGGCTTCCAAGAAGCTGTCGTTCGCGGTAGTATTGGTACAGGCGCGTCTGACAGAAGCTCGGTGCTTGACGTTGAAGTCATAGTACGCCAGCATACTCAGCACGACGTTATCTACCTCGCAGAACGGTTTTTCATAAAAGCTGAGATCCGCGTACCAGCGGATGTATTCAGCCAGCGTGCTCATACTCCACCTCCCGTATCAGCGTCGTATGTATCGAGAAAATGATGCACCGCGCCGTCCTTTTTGTAGGCGATCACAGTATCGACATTGACGTTATGCATACTGTTGAAGATATTCGCCTCGATATGAGGATTTGTCTTTTTGAGCTGTCGGATCAACAGCTTCGTTTCCATACGCTTGGATTCTGAGGTTCCGTCGTCACGGCACGAGCTGCAAGTGTCCGTAAAGCGGCAGGCGCACTGGATAAAGTGCAGATGATTATAGTCACGCCAAGCCTTGATCTCATCCTCCCGCACGTAGTACAGCGGACGGATCAGCTCCATTCCATCGTAGTTGGTACTGTGGAGCTTGGGCATCATCGTCTGCACCTGACCGCCCCACAGCATCCCCATCAAGACGGTCTCGATCACATCGTCATAGTGATGACCGAGGGCGATCTTATTGCACCCGAGCTCCTTCGCCTTCTTATACAGCCATCCGCGCCGCATCCTGGCGCAGAGATAGCACGGCGACTTTTCCACCTTATAGACCGCGTCAAAGATCGAGGTCTCAAAAACGGTGATCGGGATGTTCAGCGCACGCGCGTTACTCTCGATCAGCAGACGGTTGATCTCGTTGTACCCCGGATCCATGACAAGGAATTCCAGCTCAAAGGGGAATTTATCATGTCGTTTCAGCTCTTGAAAGAGCTTTGCCATCAGCATACTGTCTTTGCCGCCCGAGATACACACGGCGATCTTGTCGCCGGGGCGGATCATGTCGAACTCCACGACCGCCTTTGTGAAGCGGTGGAAGATATTCTCCTTGAAGCGGCGGCGTTTGGTCAGGCTCTGTTCTACCTCACGCGAACGGTCGGCGCTGTCCATGTGCTTTCTCAGCCACATTTCATATCCGCCTAAGAGGGTGTACGCGTCATAGCCCATCCGACAAAGCGCGTTTGCCGCATCCGTGCTCTGTGTTCCGTGCATACAGAACAGGATCAGCTTTTGATCGCGCGGCAGCTCTCCCCTGTCAGCCATCGCCGTGATATCGGGGCAGCTTTCGGCACGCGGGATAGAACCGTAGCCAAAGGATGTTTCACTGCGCACATCATACAGCCGATACAGGCTCTCGGGGAGGTCGGCAAGCTCTTCGATTGTGATAACGGGAACTTCATTGTTCATAATAGAATCACACATATGTATAGCTTACCGCAAACGACATTTTTAGTCAATAATCTCGCGGAAATATTCCGATTTTTCACAGGATTTTTTCGAAACGATTGATACCTTATACTAAGTAGCAATAAAAAGCAAAAGCCCCGCGGTCATGCCGCAGAGCTTTGTGTTATTATCAAGTATGTTGATACAGATAATCCAGTCCGTACTGTACGGCGGCGTCAAAATCATCGCCGCCGAATCCGTGACCCGCGCCCTCGATCAAGTGGAATTCCACATCGGGGAACAGATGTGACGCCTCTTCGATCGACGAAGCCGCTACGAGCTGATCATCCGAGCCTTGGATGATCGTCACGGGCTTGTTGAAAGTATTCAGTCGGCTGACGACGTCCACTCCCCACAGATCGGTCGCCCATACACGTCCGAGCGCGTAGTCATCTCCGAAGGACAGCGTCTCGGGGACCTCCTCGGGACCGCTGTAGCGCGAAGTGATCGCCTGCGGCATATACAGCGCAGGATAGTGCAGGATCATACCCGCGATCTTATCGACGTTATCCAGCCCGACCATCGTCGCAACCAGACCGCCCATGCTGCCGCCTTCCAAAAAGACGTAGTCGGTATCGACAAAGTCCCATGTCATCGCGCTGTCAAGGATCGCCTGTAGATCAGACGCCTCTGTCACGGCGGAGTTTTGCATCGGATCGCCGTCGCTCATATTCTCCGTTCCCGGACGACTGCCGCCGGGGAAGTCAAAGCTATATCCGGCAAAGCCCTTCTCGGCATAACGTTTGCAGTAGCCCTCACCCGCCTCGATATTGGAGCCCATGCCGTGGGCGTGGATCACCAGCGGGAACTTCGTTTCGGTATCGCTGATCGGGATATACGCCTCGCCGTAGATGCGGTTACCGTTGTTCTCGCACCAGATCACGCGCGTTTCGTACTCATACACCTTGTCGGGATCGCGCACGACCTTTTCTTTGGAAACCGCCATCGTGGTTTCGGCGGACTTTGTTTCGACAGGCTGTGTTCCCGCCGCGCTCTGCGGCGCTTCACCTTCGGACACAGGCGCTTTTTGGGCGCTGCAGGCGAACAGTGTCAGTGCCAGCACGCCGATCATCAAAAGACAAATCAGTTTTTTCATTCCTTCACCTCTATCATAGTATTGCGCAAAATCTTCGGATTATCTCCGAAGAATCAAAACACCGCTCAAAATGCTCGCTTGCATCCTAACCTTTATGCTTCGCGTCATAGATCTTCTCAACCGGTACGAACATCCACAGCATCGCCAACAGCACGGAGTATACCATCGCCGGAGGATAGACGAACGCCGAGAGAGCCATACCGATGAGCTTGATGATGATATCGGGAATGTACTTGACCTTCAAGAGCCACTTGTGCCGCGGAGAGTCACATTCGTCAAAGTCATAGTGACACCGGTACAGCGCGACCGAAAGCGCCAGATTCGCGAACGTCACCAGCAGCACCGACATGCCGTACAGCACCTGTGCGACGCGGTTCATGTTGTCGAGCGCCACTACGCTCATGCTGTAGGGGATCCACGAGGTCACGAACAGCAACAGGATACCCAGCCACACGATCCGCGTGTTGATGATCTTGATATGGTGCCATTCGTTGTGCAGGTTCACCCACATCGTGCCGAGCCAGAAAAACGACAGCGCATAGGTCATATAGGTATCCCGAAGTGCGAAAACGCCTTCAAACGTGACGGGGTCGGGCTTAGGCAGCTCCAACACCAAGATCGTCATAATAATCGCAAGCACCGCGTCCATAAACGCGGCTAATCTGTCCTTACTCACCTCTATCACCTCAGAAAAAGTATATCATAAATAAAAAATAGATTGCAATATATGTCACAGAAAATTTACAACTGGCGGTTGCTATCGCCGCCAAAATGCGTTATAATGCTATGGAAAGTGAAAAATAGCATTAAGGAGAACCCCATGTTAGAAATCAAAAATCTTTCCTTTGCGGTCGATGATGAAACCGCTGAGAAAGAGATCATCAAAGATATCAGTCTGACGATCCCCGACGGCAAGCTGATCGTCATCACCGGGCCGAACGGCGGCGGCAAATCTACGCTCGCGAAGCTGATCGCCGGTATCGAGAAGCCTACCGCGGGACAGATCCTCTTTAACGGCGAGGACATCACCGCGACGAGCATCACCGAGCGAGCCAAAAAAGGGATCGCCTTCGCGTTCCAGCAACCGGTCAAGTTCAAGGGCATCCAGGTGCTCGATCTGATCCGTCTTGCGGCAGGCCGCGAGCTGTCGATCGCCGACGCGTGCGTCTACCTCTCGATGGTCGGGCTGTGCGCCAGAGAGTACATCAACCGCGAGGTCAACTCATCCCTTTCGGGCGGCGAACTCAAGCGTATCGAGATCGCGACCGTCCTTGCGAGGAGATCCATGCTGACCCTCTTCGACGAGCCGGAGGCGGGGATCGATCTGTGGAGCTTCAGCAACCTCATCGACGTTTTCCAAAAGCAGCGTGAAGAGATCGCCG
>CADAUE010000093.1 GCA_902790985.1 uncultured Ruminococcus sp. | reverse complement strand
AATCCGAGAAATCCATCTCCACCGGCACGATCGTTTCCACCGTATTCGCGATCATCGTCGCGGGCGGCTGTTACTTCCTCGGCGGCTTCGGTCGACTCTTCGGTGAAGCAGGCGCTGACGGTAAGCCCATCGGAGGCTTTGACTCCGTCGTTCCGACCATGCTCGAGAATCTCTCTCCCATCCTCATCGGTATCGTCGTCATCCTCGTCCTCTCCGCGTCTATGAGCACCCTGTCAAGTTTAGTACTGACCTCCAGCTCCGTTCTGACCATCGACTTTATCGACCCCGTATTCTTCAAGAAAAAGAGCATGGATGATAAGAAGAAAGTGCTGATCATGCGTATCTTCATCGTGTTCTTCATCGCCCTTTCCGCGATCATCGCGATCATCCAGGCAAGCTCACCCGTTATGTTCATCTCTCAGATGATGGGCGTCAGCTGGGGCGCGCTGGCAGGCGCTTTCCTCGCGCCGTTCATGTACGGACTGTATATGAAGCGCGTACCGAAGATCGCTGTATGGATCAATTATATCCTCGGCGTCGGTATCTCCCTCGCGTCCTTCATCTGCAACATGACCGGTGTGAAATTCGCAAGCCCTTTCCTCACCTACTTCCAGTCCCCCATCAACGCAGGTATGGCTGCGATGATCCTCGGTATCATCATCACGCCGATCATCACCTTGATCGCGCCCGCCAAGGATAAAGACAGACAGGATCAGATCTTCTCCTGCTACAAAAAGACTCACCTTGTTTCTTCCAAACACAGCATCGACGAAAACTAAAACAAGTAAAATAATGTTGAAAGAAGTCTAAAGCCTATTGCCTTTAGGCTTCTTTTGCGCTATAATAAATGTGTATGTACGCTTTAAAACATTAAAAGGAAATGCGTATACCAAGAGAAAAGAGGAAAGACAACATGATTTTTCAAAAGGACATTGAAACCTTACCGAGAAAAGACATCGAAGCGCTCCAGCTGGAGCGGCTGAAATGGGTCGTCAAATACTGCTACGACCATGTGCCGCTCTACCATCAGCGACTGACAGAGTGCGGTGTTCTCGACGGTTCCAAGATCAAACAGCTTTCGGATATCGAGTATATCCCCTTCACCACCAAGGATGATTTCCGCGATAATTATCCCTTCGGTCTGATGGCGGCGGACATGAAAGACATCGTCCGTATCCACGCGTCATCGGGTACGACCGGCAAGCCTACTACCGGCGTATACACCAAAGAAGACCTCGATATCTGGTCGGACTGCGTCGCGCGTGTCGCATGTGCCGGCGGCGTTACCCCGGATGACATTATACAGATCAGCTTCGGCTACGGTCTGTTCACCGGCGCTCTGGGACTGCACTACGGTATGGAAAAGATCGGCGCGACCGTCATACCCGCGTCATCGGGTAATACTGAAAAGCAGCTGATGATGCTGCGCGACTGGGGCGTGACCGGTATGGTCGCTACTCCCTCCTACGCGCTGTACCTCTCTGAAGCCGTCAAAGAAGCCGGCTATCCGCTGTCTGACTACAGCCTGCGCCTGGGTATCTTGGGTTCAGAGCCCTGCACCGTATCTATGCGCGAGCAGATCGAGAAGAACTTCAACATCCGCGTATCCGACAACTACGGTATGACCGAGCTGGGCGGCCCGGGTGTATCGGGCGACTGTGAAGCGAGAGACGGTATGCACTTTGCCGAAGACCACTTCCTGCCCGAGATCATCGATACCGATACCGGCAAGCGTCTGGGCGAGGGCGAGGTCGGCGAGCTGGTCGTCACCACCCTCACCCGCAAAGGTATGCCTGTCCTCAGATACCGCACCAAGGATATCACAAAGCTCAGCTATGAGCCTTGCTCCTGCGGCAGGACCCATTGTCGCATGGCAAAGACCATGGGCAGAACCGACGACATGCTCATCATCAAGGGCGTCAACGTCTTCCCGACCCAGATCGAGAACATCCTCATCAACATTCCCGATATCGCGCCGCACTACATGCTCTACATCACCCGTCAAAACTACCGCGACAGTCTGGAGATCAAGGTCGAGGTCATCAACGCTTCCCTGCTTGATAATTACCAGAAGCTCGACGGGCTGAAAAAACGTATCGAAGCAAAGCTCCAGTCCATCTTAGGTCTTAGAACCAAGGTCACCCTCGTTGCTCCCAAGACCCTCGAACGGTTCCAGGGCAAGGCAAAGCGTATCGTCGACTTGAGAAACGCTTAACAAACAGTCATCGGGAGGTTTTCTCCCAATAAATAATCATAAGGTGAGATATATACATGAAAGATTTATTGATCGGTAACGCTGCGGTAGCGCGCGGTCTGTATGAAGCAGGCTGCGCGGTCATCTCCAGCTATCCCGGCACCCCCAGCACGGAGATCACAGAGTTCTTCTCCAAATACGACGACGTCTACTGTGAGTGGGCGCCTAACGAAAAAGTAGCGATGGAAGCCGCTTTCGGCTCCGCGCTCAGAGGTAAACGTTCCGCGTGCTGCATGAAGCACGTCGGCTTGAACGTAGCCGCCGATCCGCTGTTTACCATGAGCTATACCGGCGTCAACGCGGGCATTGTCATCTGCGTCGCGGACGACCCCGGCATGCACAGCTCCCAGAACGAGCAGGATTCGCGCCATTACGCGATCGCGGCGAAGATCCCGATGCTCGAGCCGTCCGATTCTCAAGAAGCGCTTGATTTCGCAAAGCTCGCGTATGAGATCGGCGAACAGTTCGACACCCCCGTACTGCTCAAGATGTGTACGCGCGTCGCACACTCCCAGAGCATCGTAGCGTTGGGCGAGCGCACAGAGATCACCAAGGAATATGTGAAGAATCCTCAGAAGTACATCATGACCCCGGGCAACGCGATCCGCCGTCACCCGTTTGTTGAAGAGCGTACCAAAAAGCTGACCGAATACGCCGAGACCTCCCCCCTCAACCGCGTTGAGGATGGCGACGGCTCGAAGGATTTCGGTATCATCACTTCGTCTACCTCTTACCAGTATGTCAAAGAAGCCTTCGGCGACAGCGTGTCTGTACTGAAGCTCGGCATGATCAATCCCCTGCCCGTCAAGCTGATCAAGGATTTCGCCGAGAAGGTCGGCAAGGTCTACGTCATCGAAGAGCTTGACCCGATCATCGAGACCCACTGCAAAAACATCGGCGTAAACGTCATCGGCAAAGACAAATTCTCCATCCTCGGCGAATTCAGTCAGAAGAGCATCGAGCAGGCGTTTGAGATGGCTGACAAGACCGTTTTCAGCCTTGATACCGATATCCCCGTTCGTCCTCCGATGATGTGTTCCGGCTGTCCTCACCGCGGCATGTACTATGTTCTCGCAAAGAACAAGATCACCGTCCTGGGCGACATCGGCTGCTACACCCTCGGTGCGGCTCCGCCCTTGAACGCGTTGGATATGACCCTCTGCATGGGCGCGTCCGTATCGGGTATCCACGGCTATAACAAGGCGGGCGGAGAGGAAACCGAGAACAAGACCGTATGCGTGATCGGCGA
This sequence comes from uncultured Ruminococcus sp., assembly GCA_902790985.1. GTDB lineage: Bacteria > Bacillota > Clostridia > Oscillospirales > Acutalibacteraceae > Ruminococcoides. Next base: position 4,976 of record CADAUE010000093.1, on the reverse strand, counting down.
CTCCACCTTTATGCACTCCGGCGTCACGGGTCTGATCAACATCGCTTACAACCAAAGCAACTCTACCGTTATCATCCTCGACAACTCCATCACCGGCATGACAGGTCACCAGCAAAACCCCACCACCGGCTACTCCATCAAGGGCGATCCCGCCGGTAAGGTCAACCTTGAGGATCTTTGCCACAGCATCGGTATCAACTCCGTAAGAGTTGTCGATCCCTATAATCTCGAGGAATGTGAAAAAGCCGTCAAGGAGGAGCTTGCGAAGAACGAGCCTTCCGTCATCATTTCACGCCGTCCTTGCGTACTCTTAAAGTATGTCAAGCCGAAGAAGCCCTTATGGGTCAATCCCGATAAGTGCCGCGCTTGCAAGAAGTGCATGAAATTCGGTTGCCCGTCCATTTCCTTCCGTGACGGTCACGCAACCGTTGATACTACCCTTTGCGTCGGCTGCGGCGTTTGCGCTCAGCTCTGTCCCTTTGACGCGTTCGAAAGCGAGGTGCCCTCTAATGACTAAGAATATCATGATCGTCGGCGTAGGCGGACAGGGCTCTCTGCTCGCTTCCAAACTACTCGGCAGACTGCTTGTAGATGAAGGCTACGACGTCAAAGTCTCCGAAGTCCACGGTATGAGCCAGCGCGGCGGTTCCGTCGTCACCTATGTTCGTTTCGGCGACAAGGTCTACTCCCCTGTCATCGAGGACGGTGAAGCGGATTTCATCGTATCATTCGAGAAGATCGAAGCGGCGCGCTATGTGCAAAACCTCAAAAAGGACGGTACCATCATCGTCAACACCCAGCAGATCGACCCTATGCCCGTTATCATCGGCGCGGCGACTTATCCCGCCGACATCATTACAGAGATGAAGGACAAGGGTATCCATGTAGACGATATCGACGCGCTGTCGCTCGCGAATGAAGCAGGCTCTTCCAAAGCGTGCAATATCGTACTGATGGGCAGACTTGCCAAGTACTTTGATATGCCGAAGGAAAAGTGGCTGACAGCGATCGAAAAGATCGTCAAACCGCAATTTGTTGAGATCAACAAAAAAGCATTTGATTTGGGATATAACTGCTAAATAGTGTTGAGATTTGCTCGACATATCAGCTACGCAATATCATACAAAAGCAGTTAGGTTATATGAAAAACATTAAGAAAGGATGAATGCCCCATGCAGAAAAAATTCTACCAGCCCGAAGCTGAGACCATGCCGGTCAACGAGATCAAAAAGCTGCAGGAGTACAAGCTCATTCGTCAGGTGCGTTACGTCTATGAGAATGTAGAGTACTATCGCAACCTGATGGACGAAAAAGGCGTAAAGCCTGAGGATATCACTTGTCTAGAAGATATCAGCAAGCTGCCGTTCCTGAGCAAAAACGATCTGAGAGAAGCATATCCCTACGGAATGCTTGCGACCGACCTGAAAAACTGCGTCCGAATCCACTCCACCTCAGGTACAACAGGAAAGCGCGTCGTCGCTTTCTACACCCAGAACGACGTTGATATGTGGGAGGACTGCTGTGCCAGAGCTATCGTCGCCGCGGGCGGCGATAAAGGCGATGTCGTACAGGTCGCCTACGGTTACGGCTTGTTCACCGGCGGCGCAGGTCTGCACGGCGGCTCTCATAAAGTCGGCTGTCTGACGCTGCCGATGTCCAGCGGCAACACCAACCGCCAGATCCAGTTCATGATGGATCTGAACGCGACTATTCTCTGCTGTACCCCCTCATACGCTGCGTATATCGGCGAAACCTTAAAAGAAAAAGGCTATAAGCCCGAGGAAAACAAACTCAAGGCGGGTATCTTCGGTGCGGAGCCTTGGACAGAGGAAATGCGCCATGATATCGAGAAATCTCTGGGAATCAAGGCGTACGATATCTACGGACTGACCGAATCGAGCGGTCCCGGCGTAGCATTTGAATGTTGTGAGCAAAATGGTATGCACATCAACGAGGACCATTTCTATGCCGAGATCATTGATCCCGATACCGGCGAAGTACTTCCCGAAGGCAGCAAGGGCGAGCTGGTATTTACCTCTCTTGATAAAGAAGCATTCCCCCTCATCCGTTACCGTACACGTGATATCACCATCCTCACCCGTGAGAAATGCTCCTGCGGCAGAACCTTCATCAAGACGAAGAAGCCGATGGGACGCTCGGACGACATGATGATCATCCGCGGCGTCAACGTATTCCCGAGCCAGATCGAAGCAGTCCTCTTGAACAAGGGTTATGCTCCCAACTACCAGATCCTTGTCGACCGCGTCAACAACACCGATACCTTCGAGATCTTGGTAGAAATGCTGCCCGAGGACTTCTCCGATACGCCGAAGGTCATCACAAAGAAAGAAAAGAAGATCCAGTCGGCGATGAAAGAAATGCTCGGTATCAATCCGACCATCCGTCTCGTTGCGCCCAAATCGATCGCCCGCAGCGAAGGCAAGGCGGTCAGAGTGATCGATAATCGTAAAAAGATCGGTATCAATGTATAAAAAACGATATATCGCATTACCATAAAAGCAAAAGGAGTGAAAAACTATGGCAATCAAACAATTATCCATCTTTGTGGAAAACCGTGAAGGAACCCTCGTGACCGTCACTGACGCGATCGCCAAGGCGGGCGTCGATATCCGCGCGATGAGCGTAGCCGATACCAACGACTTCGGTATCTTCCGCTTGATCGTCACCGATGTGGAAAAAGCAAAGCAGGCGCTTGATGACGCCGGCGCTTTCGTATCCATCACCGAGGTAGTAGGCGTCGCCGTACAGGATGAACCGGGCGCTCTCGCAAAGGTCGTCAAGATCCTCGCGGACAACAACATCAACATCGAGTACATGTACGCTTTCATTACTGTTTCTAAACAGTTTGCGTATGTCGTGCTGCGCGTTGAAGACAACGACGCAGCTGAAAAGATCCTTAATGAGAACGGTATCAGCCTTGTCACCGAGGAAGATATGAACAAGCTGTAATACTAATCCTTAATTAAAACCTTTATCATATATTGGGCTAAATTTCGCATAGCTTTGTTGTCGTCGTCGTTCGCTGTACTCTGAAGGCTACTCCGGTAGGTATGCCTTGACCTCGTGCCGCGACTCCTCCTCTCCCCACAACGCGAGGCGTTGTAGGGACCCCCGGAAGTGACAGGCGACAGCAGTGACACTAAGCCAATCGCTTCGCTCTTGGTCGCTCTTGGAGTGTTGTTGCATGGGTGTTGTTAGCCAAATCAAAGATTTGGACAACACCTCAAGCCTGCCTGCGTCGCCCGCCGTGCTCTGCAAAATTTATCCCTAATATCTGATTAAATCTTTTTATTAAGGATTAGTATAAGATCTACAGCCAAAAAGGTTATGATTTTAAAAATCATGCTATTTCTAAATTTCTTACTATCTCAGAAAGCCCGCTCAAATGAGCGGGCTTTTACTTATACTAATGATTCTATATATGTTTTGACGTCAAAGGGATCCAACGGCGTATCCTTCCTCAGATACAGCGGATGGTGCGGATGCCCTTTCTTCGAAATCTTTCCGGCAGAATACCATGAAGCGTTATGCTTCTCCCCCAGCTCGATCATCGAGCGAACACAGTCGGGCAGGTACCTACGCTTTTCGATGATATTCCCCCATGCCGCCCAAACCGACGGCTGATCACAAAGGTTGAGGATATACTCAAAAGCCTTCATGTTCTCCTCATGCAGCAGCGCGTTACACTCACGCTCCATATCATCAGGATTCGTCGCGCGCTGAGCGTAGACATTGAACATGATAAAACTGTCATAACCGTTATGCAGAGCAATCCGCTCGACCGACTTCAAAGTGTTATCAAGGTCATCGGGAGCGGCGGTAGACGGATTGATCCCGATGCAGATCAGTGGGTTTTCCCCTCTTGTGCCGAGGATATAACGGTACTCGCTGTAAAAATCGGGAACATAAAGCCATCGTTCTTTGTCATATTCATCATTTGTACGAACCATCGCAGCCTCAAAAGTCAGCACCTCAATATCAACTGTGTCTGAGGATGGTATATGCAAAAGAATCACCTCTCGGTTTAGAATAAAAGCAACCAGCATCATAATATGCCGCCATCGTAAAAATATGGGAGCAGACAAATGTCTGCTCCCTGAATTTCACATTAATTCGTTTAGCTCCAGCTTACATAGAACTTATCGTTATTCCAACCGGCAAAGGAGCAGGTGGAACCGGAAATAGTCAAATCATCGGACTGATTCCACTTAGTGTTCCAGTCAGCAGAAGATGAACCGGTAGGCATTCTGACAATAACCATATTGGTGTAGTTGCCGGCGTTGGGGAAGACAACGTTAGAACCGGATGTGGTACCGGTGATCCACGTACCGCTCTCACCGTTACCCCAGACCCATGCAAACCATGCAGGATCCGCCTGAGCCGCATCACCGGGGATGAAAGTGATATCCTTACCGGAGGGCTGAGGATCGGGATTATCACCGCCGCCGTTGCCGCCGTCGATATAGAAGTAGCCGCCGAACGCAGACCACTCGCTGTTGCCGTCGGGCTTGAAGTAGATAGTCACATCACCCGCGTGAGCAGCGTCAACAGTGTACTCGTTATCCATACCGTCCGGATACCAAGCGGTAGCCTCGCCGTTCGCGAAGCTCGCGACCTTGATGCCGTCGCCTGCGGACAGAGTAGTGCTGAGCATATATTCGCCGGGGTTGCCGGGATTCTCAGTGAACTGATAGCCGGAAGCAGCAGACCAGCTGTTCATAGTGCCTACGAGATAGTAGCCGCTGTCGCCGGAGGGCTGAGGATCGGGATCATCACCGCCGCCGTTGCCGCCGTCGATGTAGAAGTAGCCGCCGAACGCAGACCATTCGCTGTTGCCGTCGGGCTTGAAGTAGATGGTGACGGAACCTGAGTGAGCAGCGTCAACAGTGTACTCATTATCCATTCCGTCCGGATACCAAGCGGTAGCCTCGCCGTTCGCGAAGCTCGCGACCTTG
>CADAUE010000092.1 GCA_902790985.1 uncultured Ruminococcus sp. | reverse complement strand
TTTAATCAGATATTAGGGATAAATTTTGCAGAGCACGGCGGGCGACGCAGGCAGGCTGGCGCCTGTCAAGGAGCCCAACAAAGCTATGCGAAATTTAGCGCAATAGATGATAAAGGTTTTTATTAAGGATTAGTATTAGTCGTCTATCGCGCCGATCTCCCTTAGGCGGGAGATCACATCCGCTACATCCGCTTCCATGTCCGCGCGATCGCCCTCAAAGCGTTCACACAAACAGTCTACGATCGCTTCTTCTGTTGTTTCCTTCTCCAGACATTCCACGATCACGCCGACGGTTTTGTTCCCCTGTACCAGTCCGCGGAACGCAGCGTCCGCTGTCGGGACGATCAGCGTCGCGCCGTCCATCGTGTGTCTGAAAAAATCGGGATTCAGTTTCATCCGTATTCCTCCTTATTGAAGATCATCCGATCGTGTCTGTGCGTTGTTCTTTATATCCTCGTCCTTGATCTCGATACACAGCATCGTCAGATCGTCGAACTGAGGCGCGTCGCCGACAAAGTCATTCACGCTTATTTGCATCCCTTCGATGATCTCCTGCGGCGATCCGTCTTGATACAGGTTCAGCTCCTTTGCCATACGCTCGACGGTATACAGCTTTTGATCGCTGTCGGTGGCTTCGGGCAGACCGTCGGTATAGAGAAAGAGCTTATCCCCCTTGTTGAGGCGGATCTCATAGTCCTTGTAGCGCATCCCTTCCAGCCCGCCTATGACAAAGCCATGCGGATCTTTGAACACCTCAAAGTGTTTGCCCTTGCGATAGATCACGGGATTCTCATGTCCCGCGTTGGACGCGGTCAGCTTACCGGTCGAGATCTCCAGGATCCCCAGCCAAACCGTGACAAACATATCCGCGCGGTTACGGGCACAGATATTCTCGTTGACAAAGGACAGTATCTCGCCGGGAGTTCCGCCCATCATCGTCCTGTCGCTGATCAGGATGTTGGTCACCATCATGAACAGCGCCGCGGGAATACCCTTGCCGGATACATCGGCGATCACGAGCGCCAGATGATCGTCGTCGATCAAGAAGAAGTTATAGAAATCGCCGCCGACCTCTTTTGCCGGATCCATCAAAGCGTAGATATCAAATTCATTCCTGTTCGGAAAAGCAGGAAACACATCCGGCAGCGAGTTCGCCTGGATCTGGGCGGCGATAGAAAGCTCGACGCCCATCCTCTCTTTTTCAGCAGTGACCGCCGTCAGATTGTCGATATAGCTCACCATATCCGTTTCCATCCGATCGATAGAATCGGCAAGGTTTTGGATATCCTCATATCTGCTGATCTTGCCCAGCGGCTCGCCCTTGGCGCTTTCTTTCGCAAAGCGCGTCGCTTCCTTCGATACCTTCTCGACAGGATGGATGATCGAATTTTTCAGGAACAGCGTCGCCAAAGCGCTGATCAAGATCACCATGAACAACACGACCGACAGGATCAGCAGCACATAAGGCCGAAAGGCGTTCTCCATCTCCCGCATCGGTCGCTGGACACACATCAGCGCCGTCACGTCGCCGTCGCGGTTCTGTATGGGAACCAGCGTCGTGATATGCGGATGAGCGCCGTCGTTCGTCTGCATGCGGAACACCGTTTCATACTTGGACTTGTGCTCATACAGCGCCCGATACTTTTGACTGTACTCTTCGTTCGTCGCTTTGCGCTCGTAGCCTATCTCCCATTCCGTATATTCCGAATCGTCCACACTGTTATTGACCGAGTTGAAGACCGAGACAAAGCTCCCGTAATCGCTCGTATCGACCGCGATCACATAGAGCAGCGAAACATTCATCTTTTGGGTGGAGATATCCAGCCGCCGCTTGGTCTGCGTATACTCTTCCTCTTCTCTGCCGGCAAGGTAATCGTTGATATGGTTGCCGTTGATAAAGGAGGCAGCCGAATCCGCCATATGATAGGTGACCGTAGCGTATTCGTCCTTGAACGCATTAACAAAGCAGCTGTTGCCGATGATACTGACGATCAACCCGAACAGCAGCATCAAAAACACCAGACCGCCCAACACATTCAACGACATGCTGGAGCGAAGTTTCCGCAGCAATTTCATCCCGTCACCGATCCTTTTATGTATACATAGTATTATTATAGCATACCATTGATCAAAAGTATAGCAGAAATTATATGAATTATCTATCAGCTTTTGAGCGTTTCCAAAAGCATAAGCCGGGGTGACACAAATCCCGCAAAAAACGGTTTTGTGTTAGAAAAGAGCGAATATATTACTAGAATTATCCTGCGAACCATCGTATAATATCAGTATAGCAATCATGTATTGAAGGTCTTACCATGAAAAAACTGAGTTTATACAGTCTGGCGTGGCCGATCTTTATCGAAACGGCGCTGTTCATGCTGCTGGGATTCGTCGACGTCTACATCCTCAGCCGCTACGACGACCTCGCCGCTTCGTCGGTCAGCACGGCGAACCAGGCGGTGTCGATCGCGACCATCGTCTTTTCGGTGATCTCTTCGGCGAGCGCCGTGATGATCTCCCAGTACCTCGGCGCGAAAAAGCAAACCTCCGCCTCGCGGATCGCCGCGTTGTCGATGACGCTCCACTTCGCGTTCGGGCTGATCATCAGCGCCGTTTTCCTGCTGTTCAACCGTCCGATCCTTCTCTTCATCGGCGCCGGCGACAAGATCCTCACCTTCGGATGCCGGTACCTTTCGATCGTCGGCGGGGTGATCTTCCTGCAGGCGCTGATGACCTCGATGTCGGTCGTCATCCGCAACCACGGCATGACGCGGATCTCGATGTTCGTCACGGTCGGGATGAACATCCTCAACACCTCGCTCGATATCCTTCTTGTCCCTCAGATGGGTGTAACAGGCGTCGCCGTCGCGACCAGCATCAGCCGCGTGATCGGCACAGCGGTCCTCACCGTCGTATTGTTCACAAAGGTCGAGAAGCTCTCGATCTTCCGCATGCTCAAGCCTTTTCCCTTCGACGACGTCAAAAAGATGCTGAAGATCGGCGTCCCGTCGGCGATGGAAACCTTTTTGTACAACCTCTCTCAGCTCGTCATCACCTCGATCGTGCTCAACTATCTGACAAACAGCGAGCTGATCACCAAAACCTACGTCCAGAACATCACGATGTTCTTCTACATCTTCGCCGTGTCCATCGGACAGGCGTCCCAGATCCTCACCGGCCATCTTGTCGGCGCGGGCAGGTTTGACGAAGCCTACAAGCAGGGCTTGCGTTCCTACCGAAACGCGCTGATCATCAACGCCGTCGTCTGCGCGATCGGCGTCCTCCTGCGCACGCAGCTTCTGGGCATCTTCACCGACAACGCCGAGGTGCTGCTCTTGGGATCGAACATCCTGCTGATCAACCTGTTTCTTGAGGTCGGACGAACGACGAACCTCATCATCATCGCCTGTCTGCGCGGATCGGGCGACGTCATGTTCCCGACGATGTGCGCCATCTTCTCCAACTGGCTGCTCAGCGTACTCGGCTCCTACCTGCTCGCGGTCGTTTTCGGGATGGGCATCTACGGGCTGTGGATCGCCCTCGCCGCCGACGAATGTTTCCGAGGGGTACTGATGCTCATCCGATGGAAAAGCGGAAAGTGGCGCGACAAAGCGATCGTCAAGCAGGAAACCGATCCCCGACCCGCTGAAACGCTGACCGATACGGAAAGCCCCGCCGCCTAAAAAAAGTCGCGGAACACGCATTTTATAGGTGACAAACTTCGTTCTGTGTTGTATAATGTGATTACAATAACAGCCGAGGAGGAACGGACATGACCAACGTAAAGATCAACAATGAAATCAACCTAAATTATCCCGACGGCTTCAAGGAAATGGGCGAAGAGGAGCTGACGCGTTACTTCGGCACGCCCAAAGATCGCTGGGGCGTATACAGCGCCGATGACCACAGCATCCTGTCGGTCAGCTGGAAGAAAGCCGGTTTCATGTCCGACGCCGAGACCGAGCTTTATGAAATGACCGCGCGGCTGCGCCGCCGTCTGCTCAACTACCAGCAGATCACCTCTTATGATCTCAAGATCGCGAAAACTAAGGCATACGGCGTGCGTTTTGAATACCGCGTCAACGACTCGGCGCGCGTCCATATCGGCGATCTGATCGTATTCAAAAACAAGGGCAAGTATTACGCCGTCTATTTCATCACGCGTAAGCACAACGCCGCGACCGCCCGTTCTGCCTTCAAGGAAGTGCTGGATTCGATCACGCTCGGCTGATTTTTTGATACCGATATTCATTCAGCCTCTTTAACCTTATCGCAAAACAAGCCCCTTTCTTTTTGACGAAAGAAAGGGGCATTTTACTGTTTACTGTTTCAGTTTCGAGATCACATCTTCCGCGGTGATCTCACCATCCGCGAACGCGTCGATCACCTCGAGCTCCTCTTTTGTGACCGTGACCGCCTCGCCTTGACCGACATAGCGGTCGGCATATGCTTGCACCTCATCGAAAGAGGCGGTCAAGCGGCGTTCTTTCAGATAGGTTTCGAACGCGATCGGCTCCCCGTCGAGGTACTCTTCGACCTCGTCGGCGGAGAAGCCGTTCTCCAGCGGACGGAAATAGGCGTGCAGCAGCGTTTTCAGCTCAGCCTTATATCCCTCGTCGTCGACCAACGCGATCGTGACCGGCTCTTTCTTCTTAAAATACGCCGACATATCCGTGCTGAGGTCTTCTGCCATCGTCAGAGGTTTCGGAGCCTCGTTATGATAGACGACAAAGGAGTATTGCAAACCCTCGTGATCCTTCGGCTCAGATTCATCCGCAACATGCCAGCCGTCCAACTCGTCGAGGTTCGGGATGTAGGTGTCCGCTTCTCCGTCAAAGCGCATCTTGGTGATATGCGCGTCGGAGCAGTACGGCAGGAGCTGGCGGTACATTGAACCGCCGCCGATATCAAAAACTTCGTCGGGATGAAAGCATCCGATCATCCCGTGCAGCTGTTCCATACTGCCGCAGACCACCGCGCCGGGAACTCTCAGCCCCTTGATATCCGCCAGAACAAGATTCAACCGTCCGGGAGCAGGCTTACTCTTCGGCAAAGAGAGCAGGGTCGTATACCCCATCACCACCACCTTGCCGCGGGTCGTCGCACGGTAGTAAAGCATATCGTCGGGGATGGACAGCAGCAGATCGCCGTTCCTGCCGATCCCCCATTTTTCATCGACTGCTACGATCAGTTTCATATGACATTCCTCAAATCGCTACCGGGATCTTCTCGTTGAATTCGTGATATTTGTAGTCGATCAGCTTGAAGTCGTCGACCGTAAAGTCATAAAAGTTCTTGACCTCGGGATTGATCCAAAGCTTCGGCGCGTCAAACGGCTCCAGCTCGATGATCCGCTTCACCGCGTCGACATGGCGGTCATAGATATGCGCGTCGGCGATGACATGCAGCAGCGTTCCGACCTCAAAGCCCGATACCTGCGCGAACATATGCAGCAGGATCGCGTACTGGCAAACGTTCCAGTTGTTCGCGACCAGCATATCCTGCGAGCGCTGGTTGAGGATCATGTTCAGCTTGTTGCCCGTCACATTCAGCGTCACGCTGTAGGCGCAGGGATACAGCCCCATCTCGCTTAAGTCATGATGATTATAGATATTGGTCATGATCCGTCTGGATTCGGGATGATTTTTCAGATCGAACAGCACTCTGTCCACCTGATCGAACTCACCCTCGGGGTATTGGTGCTTGACGCCCAGCTGATAGCCGTACGCCTTGCCGATCGAGCCGTTCTCATCCGCCCAGCTGTCCCAGATATGACTTTTCAGATCATGGATATTGTTGCTCTTTTTCTGCCAGATCCACAGCAGCTCGTCGATACAGCTCTTGAAGAACACCTTTCTCAGCGTCATGATCGGAAATTCCTTAGATAGGTCATAGCGGTTGACCACGCCGAACTGCTTGATCGTATGCGCGGGCGAGTGATCGTCGCCCCAGTAGGGACGCACGTTCATCCCCTCGTCGGAATAGCCGTTTTCGATAATATCCTTACAATTCGCCTTGAAGATCTCGTCAGCGTAACTCATATTGTTCACCTGTCTTTTCACAATTTATCTCATTATACGTTTGCCGTACGTCAAAGTCAACACGGTTAAAGAATTATAAAATCTTATAGCTTCCCAAATCAACGCCGTACCGCTCTTTTAGGTCCGGCAGCGGCACACCGACAGGATAGCCGCCCTCCATCCCTCTGCGGTCGATCAACCTGCCGTCCCTGTCAAAGTCGGGATGCACCAGGATCTCGGTGTTGTCGGGGATATCCGACTTCTCGATATCCCTCAGCCTGCCGAAGTATTCTGTCGTGCCAAAGCCCTGTTCTCTGTAAAACGCGTTGATCCCGGATGATTCGTCCGTACCCAGATTTCTCTGCAAGCGGAGCTTTTCGATCCCATGCTCTTTACACACGCGCACAAAGATCGGCGCCAGATACGGCGCGTTGTGGAGATAATGGTGCGAGTCGGCGTGAGTGATCCCGATCCCCGCGTTTTTGAGCCGAGCCACCTGCGCCCCAAGCTCCGTGCGGATCGCCTGTTCTTCCCTGTCATCCAACGGTTTATTCCGGTCATAGCCTTTACAGAACCTGCCGTCCCGAACAAAATCCGCCAAACGACAGATATCCTCTGTCAGCGGCACGCCTTCGGTCAGGTTGAAGTGGATGCCGATCCTGTCAGAGAACCCCTGTTCCTTCGCGAGGATGACAGCTTCGTCAAAATGATCCCCCGTCGCTATCATCGTGGTATCGGTCACAAGACCTTTTTTGAAAGCTTCGGCGATCGCCCGTGAGCAGGACGCGTTCATCCCGAAGTCATCGGCGTTGATGATCACCATGTTATCACCACCCTTATTGCTACTTAGATAATATGTAGTGACCCCACTTTGCAAGACGTGGATTTACCTGTATACTTAAAATGCAAGAAATAAGGTAACAGGGATTACCGCA
>CADAUE010000091.1 GCA_902790985.1 uncultured Ruminococcus sp. | reverse complement strand
CATGGAGGATTACTCAAGTGGTGAAGAGGCTCCCCTGCTAAGGGAGTAGGTCGCTAACGCGGCGCGAGAGTTCGAATCTCTTGTCCTCCGCCAGCAACAACCCATACGCGTTTGCGTATGGGTTGTTGCTTTTGGAACGCATGTAGATTCGAGCCGAGTGGCGCGTTCCGCGGCGTGAGCGTTTTGACCGAGCGCGTCCTGCGGACGATACAGCGAGAGAAAAAACGGTGCAGCGGTCGAAGAAGTCGAGCGAACAACGGCTCGCGAAGGCTGATGCGGGCACCGCAAACTGAGCGAATCTTTTGTCCTCCGCCAAAGTGAAAAGCCTGTCACAATGTGGCGGGCTTTTTGCTTTGTATTCTTCATTAAGTTTTCAGTATTCATTCTTCAGTTCGTACGGGCAGGCTTTTCTAAATGAATACTGAAAACTGAAAAATTAAGACTGAAAAACTGTTTCATAATTTGGCAGATTATTATTGTATAATGTAGACTGTTATGGTATTATTAAATCAAATGTATTTGTAATGATGGTTTATTAAACCATGAGGAGATGGTACTATGGAAAAAATTATTGAGAATAACGCCGTTCGCGATATTGTTGATGATGCACAGAAAAAGAAGTATCATAACTGGCTTTTGATTCCTCACATCATTATATTTATTTGGGCAACGCTGTTTGTTTATTCGGTATTTTCTTATCCGGTATTTTTGTCGCGGGTAGTTTTTTCCGGTATTATCATAACAATCGGACAAATTTTTCTTCTGTTCATCAGTATTCCGTTGGCGATTTTGAGCTTTGTTTTCATAGCGAAAAAACGAGTCGGCAAGTACTATACTGTTCCGCTGATCGTATTAGCTGTATTGAATATGATTATCAGTATCTTAGATTGGATAGTTGTTATTATTTTAGCAAATTATTAATCAATTGGTTATGCAGGTAGCACGATGGTAATAAATGATAGGTTACAGGGTACTGCGTTGGTACATACTCCGAGATGTGAATACCGTCTTTGCCGTCTATAAAGATAACACTTTAATTCCAAATCAGAATTATAACGCAAGTTCCTTATTGCAATCAACATTTATATGTGATATATTTTATTTGTAGAAATTACCACCGCATTACTCAGGAGGTCAACTATGGGCTTGCGATTCAGAAAGACGATATCATTACTCCCCGGCGTGCGCTTGAATATCAGCAAGAGCGGCTTGGGTATCAGCGCGGGTATCCCGGGACTGAGGGGCTCGATCAACACGAGCGGCAGGGTCACGGGTACGGCGAGTATCCCCGGTACGGGCGTATCGTATGTCAAGACGAAGCAGCTGGGCAGCAAAAAAAAGAAAGCGGAGAAGGCTGCCGCCAAGACCAAGACCGCTAAGGCGATAGGGGAGAAGTCCTCGGCGAAAACCGCCAAGACCGCTGACGCGCCCAAGAAGCTCAGCGCATCGTCGGTGCAGATCGACGAAAATACGTTGAAATCCATCTATAACAACAGCGACGAGAAGATCGACTGGAAGAAGCTCGCGTCGGCTCAAAGCGCGGAGGGCTTCTACTATGACGAGGAGACGTTTGAGTATCTGCATAACGCCGCGCCCTCGATCTTGAAGGGCGATATCGACACCTATCTGCAGGTGATTTTTGACACAAATCCGCTGGATGATCTGCTTGACTACGGTTCGAACTTTGAGTTCGGCACGGACAACCCCTCGAGGATAGAGGTGGAGTTCGTCATCAATGACGCTGCGCTGACCGATGCCGCAGCAAGCTTGAATCAAACCGGTTACAATACGCTGTTGCAGGACTTTGTGTGCAGCGTGTCGCTGAGGATCGCGCGCGATATGTTCGCGCTTCTGCCGGTGAAGGACGTCGTCGTTCATACCGTGCTGGGCGGTGAGACGATCTTCTCGGTCGATTTCAAACTCGACGCGTTCTCTAAGATCAATTTCGAATATATCGACCCATCCAACATGGCGACCAAGTTCAGAAATAATATGAACTTTGATCAGAAAAAAGGCTTTGCGCCGGTCAACAGAGTGTAAGATATTTGATAGCCCTTCTGTTTTGCGGAAGGGCTTTGCTTTCGGCACTTTTAGGCGAATAGGTTTCTGTTGTTTGATTTTTGAGATAATGGACGATGAGCCGGTAACGGAAGAAGAATAAATGTAAAAGGGATCGCTGAGAGGCGATCCCTTTTGTGATTGAAATAGTGTTTTTATGTTGTTGCTCAACGTTCGCCGCTGCCGATCATGTTCCAGTAGCCATAGACATCGTTTTCGTACTCGGCGTAGCCCTTGTACCAGCGATCTGTCAGGAACGGAACGGGCTTGTGTTTGGGGAGCGCGCGGGCGAGACGGTCGATGTTATCGCGCAGATACGCGGCGATCTTGTCGCGCTGGGTATCGAGCGGAACCTCCGGATCGTAGGTGATCGGTTTGCCGACGGAGATGATGGCGTTTTTCTTCTCCAGATAGACGGGGTAGAATTTGAGTGCTTTCTTTGTCTTGCGGTAATAGAGACGTGCAAGGTCGATGAAGCCCGGCTGCAGCTCAGAGACATATTCTGAGTAGCGCTTCGGCGATTCGGCGAAGATCACCAGATCGTCGCCGTCGGTCAGCGCTTTGACGCTCTGTTTGAAGGTTTTGATGATGTTCTTGTCATGATAGACGGGAATGGTGTCGGAGTAGATCAGCAGGGGAGGGAGCATCTTCGCGACGACATGGGAGAGCATCCGCCAGAACCATTTGCACTTGCGGCTTCTGCTGAAGAATACATCGTGGTAGGCGTAGTTGACGGCAGTTTTGCTGTCCATCGCGTAGCTGATCGTCCAGGTCTGATGCTTGCGCTTGAAATTGAGCGTCATCATGACAGGACCGATGATCGCGGAGTGGTTGCAAACAAAGACTGCGGGTTCTTCGGCAGGCGCTTCTTCATACACATTATCGGCATGGGGATAAAACAGATGCAGAATTCCGCGGATACATTTGTAGTAAATATAACTGGCTTTCATAATATGTCGTTCTCCGGGTTACATCCTCTCGGGACAGGTGATACTGAACATGTCGAGGACGTTTTTGATGACGTTCTTGGTCGCGATACAAAGGTTCAGACGCGCCTGCATCAATGCTTCGTTGTCGCACTTGACGCGGCAGGCGTTGTAAAACTTATGGAAGTAGGTCGCGACATTGGTGACATACTTGGTGATCTTGGTGGGATCGTAGTCACGCGCCGCTGAGACGATCTCGCTGTCGAAGGAGGAGAGCAGATGGATCAGCTCGATCTCTTCGGGAGCGGTCAGCAAGCAAAGCTCATCGTCGGTACAGGTGCGAGCCGTGATACCCTCTGCCTCAAGGTTGCGGATGATGGAACAGATACGCGCGTGGGCATACTGGACGTAGTAGACGGGGTTCTGGCTGTCCTGCTGGATGGCGAGGTCGAGGTCGAAGTCCATCTGAGTGGTGGCTTCACGGGTGTTGAAGATGAAGCGCGCGCTGTCGACAGGTACCTCGTCGAGCAGGTCGCGGAGCTGGATCGCTTTGCCGGTACGCTTGCTCATGGTGACGATCTGACCGTCGCGGACGAGCTTGACCAGCTGCATGAGCAGGATATCAAGGCTGTCGCCGTCATAGCCGACGGCGTTCATGGCGCCCTTGAGACGCATGACATGACCGTGATGATCCGCGCCCCAGACATTGATCAGCTTCTCAAAGCCGCGGTCGAATTTGTTTTTATGGTAGGCGATGTCGGCGGCAAAATAGGTGGGGTTGCCGTTAGAGCGGATCAGAACATCGTCTTTTAATTCTAATTTGTCAATATAATCCTGCTTTTTGCCTTGTGCGAGCAGAATCTCGGTGCAGACGTCCTTGTTCTTGTACCAGATCGCGCCGTCCTTCTCATAGGTCAGCCCCTTCTCGGTCAAGGTATCGACGACCGCCTTCACCGCGCCGCTGTCGTGCAGAGTGCTTTCCATGAACCAGTTGTCGAAGTGAATCTTGTACTTTTCCATATCGTCCTGCATGCGTTTGATGTTTTTCGGCAGCGCGAAATCGACCAACGCCTGCTTGCAGTCATTACGGTTGAGATATTGGTCGCCAAATTCATCGCGAAACTGTTCCGCGCGCTCGATGATATCAGCGCCTTGATAACCGTCTTCGGGGAAGGGGTAGGAGGAATTGAAGAGTTGGATGTATCTGGCTTCCAGAGAATTCGCGAACTTTTCGATCTGGTTGCCCGCGTCGTTGACATAGAATTCGCGGTATGCTTGATAGCCTGCCTTTTGCAGGACGGCGGCTAAGCAGTCGCCCAACGCACCGCCTCGGGCGTTGCCGAGGTGCATGGGGCCGGTGGGGTTGGCGGAGACGAACTCGACCATAACCTTCTTGCCCTGCCCGTAATCGCTGTCGCCGTAATGCGCGCCGTCGCGTTCGATCTCGCGGAGGACTTCGGCAAAATAGCGTTTTGAGAGAAAAAAGTTGATGAAGCCCGGTCCCGCGATCTCGCTTTTTTCGATCAAAGAATCATGGAGATCGATATTGTCGAGGATGATCTGTGCCGCCTTGGCGGGAGCCATGCGGAAGATACGCGCGCCCGCCATCGCGACGTTGGTGGCGATATCGCCGTGGGAACGGTCGGCGGGTTCTTCGATGACGAACTTCGGGATCTCACCCTGCGGCAGGTCGCCTTTGGCCATCGCGGACTGGACTGCGGCTTCGATCCGGTTTCTGAGGTTTTCGGTTACTTTTTTGTTGGTCTTTGACATATGTATGTTCCTTTGCTATGAAATCTCGATATAATTATTTTTCTTTAATAGAAATATGGAATTCGTTGTAGCTGACGACAGTGCGGTTGAAATCGAGCTGGTACGCCGCGTCGATCGTACCGCCGCGCTCGCTGAGATTCGCTTTGATGCTGTCGGTGAAGATGCCGATGAACATCTGACCCATCGGGGTCTGGTACAGGCACTCGTGGCGCTTGCCCTGCTCGAGGATCAGATGGCTGCTCATCTCGCCCTGTCGGTCGATGCTCAGCACACCGTTCTCGTAGGCGACGGTGGTGTCGGTCTTTTGCGCGGGGGTATCCTGGGTGTACTCGGGATAGGTGATGAGCACTTTGCCGTCTGTTTGGGTCATATCGCCCGCGGTGATAACCTCTATCTTGTCCTTTTCGCCGTCAACGGTTTGTTCTCCGATGACGGTGATCATATATCTTTCTTCCGTTCTTTCGTTCATCAGTATTCCTCGATGTTGATGTGTTCAACGTGATTTTTGGGGCTGTTTTTGAGGAACAGTCCCGCGAATTTTTCAAAGTCTGCGGGGGTATCGCTGACGTAGTATTGCGCTTCACCTGTGTGGTCATCGTCGCGGAGCAAGCCTTGCTGAGCAAGGATCTTTTTGGTGTAGATCGCGGTCTCTTTGCCCGAGTCGATCAGTGTGACATGGTCGCCCATCTCGCGCTGTATCGCGTCGGCGAGAAGAGGGAAGTGGGTGCAGCCGAGGATCACGGTATCGACGTAGCTGTCTTTGAGAGGCTTCATGTAGCGGCTGACCATCAGACGTACCAACTCGTCGTCGGGATCGACAAGACCGTTTTCGACGAAGGATACGAATAGCTGGCAGTGCTCTTCATAGACCTCGAACTCGGGGTGCTTCTCCTGGATGCGGCGTTTGTAGCTATGGGAGTTGATGGTGGCGGCGGTGCCGATGACGCCGATCTTGCCGTTTTTGGTCATCTGTGACGCGGTGAAGCAGGTCGGATTGACGACGCCGGTATAGGAGAGCCCCAGCTCTTCGCTGAGATCCGGCGCGACCGAGCTGACCGTGCCGCAGGCGGCGACGATGATCTTGACGCCCATTTTTTTGAGGAAACGCGCGTCCTGGCGGGCGTATTTATTGATGGCGTCCCGACTCTTGCTGCCGTAGGGTACGCGTCCTGTGTCGCCGAAGTAGATGATATCTTCGTTCGGCATGATCTTCTGGATCTCACGTACCGCGGTCAGTCCGCCGAGTCCGGAGTCAAAAATGCCGATGGCTTTTTCTTTCATTTGGCTTACCTCTTTTCAAGGGTAACGCAACTGCGCATATATATACATTATATATAATAACACAAAGGTTGGTGTCTTGCAAGTGCGGATTTGTGATAAGTTAGGAGAGAGGTATAGAGGCGGTCGGTAAGGGGGAACACATCTGTGAACTCCTCAACGGGGATGGAATTAGTTCTTGCATTATTGCGGTTCTTATAGTATAATAACTCTAACTAAGGTTTAAAGGACTGATATTATGTTGATTGAAGCGTTTGACGCGATTTGTAATAAAGTAGAAGAAACCGTAAAGCCGCTTGGCTTCAATAAGGTCAAGATCCAGTCTACCGATCCCAACGAGCTGGTGTCGCTGTACACCTCGGAGAACCTGGCTTACTCTGTCATCTATTTCAGAGATAAACAGCACATGCTGCTCAGAGAGTGTCCGATGACCGACGACGGTCCCGACAACGACTGGAAGACCCTTGCGACATGGATGTTTGATCCCGAGCGCGATACCATGAAAGAGGCGAACTCGATCGCCAACGACTTCTGTGACGCGATCTCGGCGCCGAGCGCGATCAAAAAGGCGAAACAGACGAAGAAAACCAAAAAGAGCGATGACGGCAACGCCGATCCGCTGTTCCTCTCAAAGCGTTTCATGACGCTGTTTCCCGACATGAAGGACGAGATCCGCGACGAGCAGGATTGTTACTATCCCTTCCGCGGCGTGACCTTCGCGAGAGCTTCTATCGTTCCGCGCGTCAACAAGCTGGTGCAGAACGGTAAGGCAGGGGAGCTGAAGAAGCTCGGCAATATTTTGAACGCCCAGTATGTGAACGGCGATGTGGATACCCGTTCGATCATCACCATCGTCATCCTCAACTCCATTCCCGAGGCGGATGAAGCGAAGATAGAAGAGTATCTCAGCGACGATCTGAAAAAGGCTTTCTCCTACGCGAAGAAATTCAGAGGCAAGAAAGTGAAGCCCGAGAAGGAAAAGAAGAAAAAGAAGCCGACCATGGCGCAGCGTCTGGAAGGTATGCAAAAGTAAAGTAAATAATGATTAATACTAAGTAGCAAAAAAACACTTTAATATCTATTGCGGAGAATTCCGCATAACTGCGTTGTCAGTCTTGACAGGCGCCAGCCTGCCTGCGCCCTCCGCCTTGTTATGCGAAAT
>CADAUE010000090.1 GCA_902790985.1 uncultured Ruminococcus sp. | reverse complement strand
TTACCCCTCCCCCATGCGTCGAAGAATGATAAAGGGATAAAAAAGCAAAAGGCAGGCAGATAACTCACACAGCTATCTGTCTGCCATATTTTTTGATTTTAAGAAAATAATCGTTTCATGAATCTGAAAACCAGAGTACAATTAACAAAAAAAATTGGCAGACGCACGATGTTGTGTGACGATAAATCAGTCATTATATACAACAAACCCATATATCATTTGTGCGAATAGGACAATAGAAAAGGTGCATAGGTTACGCGTCTGCCAACAATTATTTTTCCTCTGAAAATACAAAAAACCCGATAAAATCGGGCTTTTTGTGGTGCGGATAACAGGAGTTGAACCTGCATGAGCGCAATGCTCACATGGACCTGAACCATGCGCGTCTGCCTATTCCGCCATATCCGCATATTCGTTTTTACCCTCTGAATTTTTACACGGTAGAGAGGTGAGAACCGAGGTGGAGCTTATCGCTTGATCCACGTTTTGCAAGACAAGTCGGAATTTTGCAAGTTCACCGACGTGGTGTAACCTGAACCATGCGCGTCTGCCTATTCCGCCATACCTGCAATTATGTTCTCTCTATTTTTACACGGCGAGAGTAGCCGAGGCGGAGCATATCGCTTTATCCACAAGCGTTATTATATCAAAAGCAGTTACAAATGTCAATACTTGCGGAACAGTTTTTTCTTGACAGGCGCCAGCCTGCCTGCGCCCTCCGCCTTGTTATGCGAAATTCTCCGCTAATATCTTTTTAAAGCTTTTTATTGCTACTTAGTATAAAAAACGGACGCGCGTGATGCAACGTCCGTTTTCTTGCCCCTAAACGGGTCGAGGGCAGTTCCATATCATCCTATGCTTCGCGATAGTCGTTTATGCCTATCCGTCGTTTTCGATCACGCTCAGCGGATCGATCAGCCGGTCGCCGACGCGGATCTCGATATGCACATGAGGCTGATCGGAGCTTTCACAAGGGATCTGTCCCACGGTACCGATCGTGTCGCCGGTACTGACCTCATCGCCTTTTTCCACCGCAAAGTCCGAATCCAAACCGCAGTAATAGACCGAGAAGTCGCCGCAGTCCACCTCGATGATCACACCGTATAATTCCGATACAGAAATTTCCTTGACTGTGCCGCCGCACATTGCATATACGTTTTCACCTGTTTGAGCGGCAAAGTCACATCCCGTATGCGCCCGATAATCGCGCAGGGTGCTGTTGTAAACGCCGTCCTCGCTGTAGGGTTTCACGACTTGATGGCTCCTGACCGGATACACCAGATTATCGGTCACTCGCAGCACCGCTTGCAGCGGATCTTTCACCACGTCCTCTTCCGCATCCTTCGTCCCGGGCTTCGTCTCGCTGATGAGCAACCGACTCTCAACGACCGTTTCCTCCTGTGTCGGTGCTTCAGTCGCAGCCTGCGTCACCGCCTCCGTCTCCGGCTCGGTCACACCGGTCATCTCCTGCGCGACTGCCGCCTCCTCGGTGGACAGGGATGAAAAATAGGTATTATCGCTCGGATCGGGAGCGCCGCTCATTGTCGAGTATGCCGACCATACGGCGAAGCCCACCGCCATCATACAGATCGACAGAGCGATATAAAACCCCACGCGCTCTGTCGGCTTCTTCACATTTGCGTGCTTATATTTCTTCATAAAAAACGCCTCCGTTCCTAGTATGAACAGAGGCGCTCGATCTTATTCAGTTGATAAAAAATTATCTCAGCACGGCAAATACCACCGTAGCAACATACACCAAAACCATCACAATACCCTCGACGCGGTTGATCTTCTTCGTCAGCGCGAAGATATAGACCAGTATCGAGGTCGCGATGAGGATCACGAAATCGACCATCGACGCAAAGTTCACCGAGATCGGATGGATCGTCGAAGACACGCCGAGGATCAGCAAAAGATTGAAGATATTGGAACCGACAACATTACCGACCGCCAGACCGTTCTCACCTTTGCGTGAAGCGACCACCGAGGTCACCAGCTCGGGCAGCGAGGTACCGACAGCGACGATCGTCAGACCGATCAGCGTCTCTGACATACCGAACGCGGCTGCGATATATTTCGCAGATTCGACAACGAAATGTCCGCCTGCGACGATCAGAGCGATACCGATGAGTACATACAGCACGCTTTTGAGCGGCGACATCTGCTTGACCGATTCACCCTCGGTTTTATTCTTGATCGCCGAGCGGATCAGCACGATCATATACACGGCAAAGATGACCAGCAGGCCAATGCCCATCCATCTCGCCAGCGTAGTGACATTATCGGCCATCTTGACTGTCGCGAAATCAGTCGACTTCAGCACGCCGAC
The DNA here is from genome assembly GCA_902790985.1 of uncultured Ruminococcus sp. Taxonomy (GTDB): domain Bacteria; phylum Bacillota; class Clostridia; order Oscillospirales; family Acutalibacteraceae; genus Ruminococcoides. Next base: position 6,121 of record CADAUE010000090.1, on the reverse strand, counting down.
CCCCAGCGCCGCAAACAATAATACCGTAACGATGATCGAAAACGGAAAATCACGCTTTCTGATGATATCATCGAGCGGCAGGGGCTTGATCAATGCGCATACACCCAGCACCATCAACAGGTTGAACAGATTCGAGCCGACAACGTTGCTGACGGCGATCTCATTCGAGCCGTTGATCGCTGCCGAAGTACTGACCGCCAGCTCCGGCGCGCTCGTGCCCATCGCCACGATCGTCAGACCGATGATGATCGACGGAACTTTAAAAATCGCGGCCAGTGATGAACTGCCGTCCACAAACAGATCCGCCCCCTTGACCAGCGCGAAAAAGCCGGCGATCAGCAGGACGATTTGCAATACCATTTCCATATACAAACTTCCCTTTTATCTTCCCTCATATTCAGCCGATGATAATATCATCCGTCTTTATGCATTATAAAACAACCGTTATTGATTGTCAATCCGACAAGTTACAGCCACTTTTTCTTCTTGAAGAACCACAAGCTTCCTAAGACGATCAGCAGACTGATGACGATGATCACGGGGTACCCCCATCGCGTGTCCAGCTCCGGCATATAGCGGAAGTTCATGCCGTACCAGCCCGCGATCAGCGTCAGCGGCATAAAGATGGTAGTCACGACCGTCAGGATGGTCATGATGCGGTTCTGCTTGATATCCAGATGGGCTTTGTAGATATCGCGGATCTGCGCGGTATGGTCGCCGACCGCCTTGGTCGAATCACGCAAACGCTCGATACGGTTGGAGAACAGATGGAAGTAACGCAGGTTCTCCTGCTTAAAGAAGTTGTTCTCGTTCTCCTCCAGCTCCTGTGAGAAATCGAGCAGTTGCTCATAATGCACGCTTAGAGTACGGATCTCGCCGCGGATCACGTTGACGCGCTCCAGCGTCAGGCCGTCTTGATCGGCGATGATCGCTTCTTCCACGCTGTCGAGCTCCTTGCCGAATTCTTCGATCATATCACGATCGCGGATGACGATCTGCTCCAGAAAATCGTACATAAAGCGTTCAAGGCTCGGCAACCGCCACTTTTTGGTGCGTTTGATCTCCTCCGTCAGCGCTTTCGCAAGACCGCTGTCGTCGATAAAGACGACGCCCTTTTCATCCAGTGCGAACGAGAAGGTGTCGTCTTCTTGTGTCAGATCGCTGCGGTTGGGGATACTGAAGGTACCGGTCAACGAATCATAGTTGACCTCCGCCTTGGTGGTACGGACCGGGGTGTCATGCTCGATATCGATACCCATGTCAAAGCTATCCTTTTCCCTCGCCCATTCCTCAGTCGTCAGCACGGCAACGTACTGCGCCGTATCGTTTTTGGTTTCAGATTTTTCACACACCGTCAGTTTCTCGTGAATCAGATAATACATTATCCGCACCTCACTATGATAGTATGGCTTGATTATACCGCAAATCTCCGACAGAATCAATGATAATCCCGCAAATTGAATCCGTATACCGTTCCGCAAAGGACAGTTTGGCTCCGTCCGGCTTTTGGCGCGGCGGCAAAATGTATATTGACGTTAATGCCGGTATGAACGGTGAAGGTCTGATCCTGTTCACCGCTTCTCACGAGTTAGTACATATGATCCGTGAGGGAAGCCCCGAGGACTTCAAGGCGCTTGCAGATTTTCTCGTACAAAGCTATTCCGAAAAGGGAACGGATATCAATGATCTTATCCGTGCCGAGATGGCAAAGAGCACAAACCTCACCCGTGATGAAGCATACGAGGAAGTTATTGCCGATGCTTACGAATCATTCCTGCGCGATACGCTGATCAATGGCAAATCACAAACGTTATATCGGGAGAATCCCACCCTGTGGACGAAAATCAAGAACGCGCTGACGCTTATCTCTCGGCACGCTCGCCTTCGATTTCAATCGTCTCCACTTTGCCGGTAATATGATATAAGGGAGTACCGTATGGTACTCCCTTATATCAATGGTGGAGACTATTGGAATCGAACCAATGACCCCCTGCACGTCAAGCAGGTACTCTAACCAGCTGAGCTAAGCCTCCGTATTTAGCTGACTGATATATATTATCACATTCCTTTTAAAAAATCAAGTCTTTTTTTCATCCTTTTTTCATTCTGCAAAATCACGCTTTCATACTAAGTAGCAGTGACGAAAAGCACAGACCTGTCTCAAAAAGGATATATCCTTGACGTTGGCACCTCTTTCCTGTTTTCGCATAAGATGAAATGGGAGAAACCTCCCCAAAACACAGGAAAGGAAAAACTATGGCTACAACATTTACTAACCAAGCTACCCTAAGCTACAACGGCAGCACCGTTCGGTCAAACGTCGCCGTCGGCGCGATCGAAGGCGTGCTGAGCGTAGCGAAGAATGCGCTGACCGACGAGTACACCGTCGGCGATACGATCACCTACGTCGTCAGCCTCATCAACAACTCCGAAACGACCGTCACAGGTCTGACCGTGACCGATGACCTCGGCGCGTATATCTTCAACACCGGTACCGTCCAGCCGCTGACTTATGTCGACGGTACCGTGCAGTATTATCTCGACGGTGTGCTGCAGGCAGATCCCGCCGTTACCGCAACAAACGGTCTTGTCATCAACGGCATTTCCGTCCCCGACGGCGGCAACACGGTGATCGTTTACTCGGCGACAGTGAACGAATACGCTCCCCTCGACACCGATTCCGCTGTCGTCAATACCGTTACTGTCACCGGAACAGGCGTCTGCGATGTGACCGACGCCGAGACCGTCAGCGCCGTCAACACCGCGCTGCTTTCGATGGTGAAATCCGTCACCCCCGTTCCCGTAGCGGAAAACGGCGAGTTGACCTACACCTTCCAGCTGCAGAACAGCGGCAACACCGCGGTGACCGATGCCGACAACGCGGTCGTCAGCGACACCTTCGACCCGATCCTGAACAACATCAGCGTCACACTCGACGGCACGCCGCTCACCACAGGCGCCGACTACACCTATAACGAAACAACAGGCGTATTCGAAACCCTGCCCGGCGTATTGGCCATCCCCGCCGCAACTTTCACACAGGACGCGACAAGCGGCGCATGGACAGTCACCCCCGGCTCCGCCACACTCGTTGTCAGCGGAACTGTCGGTACGATCTGTGATATGGCAACAACTTAATCTAAACAGAACCTCCGGATACAGCAGGACTGTCGCGGGAACCCGCGGCAGCCCTGTTACATCATCCTCTTTTGCGATTTAAAGTGATAATTTATCAAAAATTTTGATTTACCTCTTGACAAATGAATTTTTATGCGCTACAATACGTGCATAACAAACGAATACCCCCTAAACCTATGACGAAGAGTGAGTAAGTCTTACCACTCATCCCCCAGAGAGCCGCGGATGCTGAGAGCGCGGCGGATGAACTAAGACCGAATGGACTTCTAAGGGCGAACAGAAATCACGGAAAAGCATTGGGATATAGCGTAGAGCGGCTTAGTGGACTGACCGTGAGTGTATGCGAGACGGATTGACCCGACGTAAATGAGGTCAGCGTATGTCAGTACGTGGAAGAGGGCGCTTCGGCGTCAAGCAGGGTGGCACCGCAGGATTTTATCCTGTCCCGGCAGAAATGCAGGGACAGGTTTTTTTATTGCCTAAAGCACATAAACAACCGCACGGAGGATAAATATGGAAATGATTCTACTCACTAAACGATGGCAGATGCGAAGCATCATTCTACACCATACCGCTAAGTTCAGCTGATCCGACACATCACCGATCACAATGTCGGGATAGATACCGGCACATGAATTTGCGCAGCATCTTACTACACCATACCGCTAAGTTCAGCTGATCTGACACATCACCGATCATATTATCCGGATGGACGCGGACAGATTGTTGATCCATCCGACCACCACCTACTACTAACAACAAAGGAGTCATTATCATGTCTGAAAACAAAATCCCTTACAAAATCTATCTGAACGAAAACGAGATCCCGAAGAAATGGTATAACCTGCGCGCGGATATGAAGAACAAGCCCGCGCCCTTGCTCAACCCGGGTACCGGTCAGCCGATGACCGCCGAGGAGCTCGGCGGCGTATTCTGCGCCGAGCTGGTACAGCAGGAGCTGGATGACACCACCCCTTATATCGACATCCCGCAGGAGATACAGGACTTCTACAAGATGTACCGCCCCGCGCCTCTCGTCCGCGCTTACTGCTTGGAAAAAGCGCTGGGCACCCCCGCTAAGATCTACTACAAATTCGAGGGCAATAACACCTCCGGCAGCCACAAATTGAACTCCGCGATCGCACAGGCGTACTACGCGAAGAAGCAGGGCTTGAAGGGTGTGACGACCGAGACCGGAGCCGGTCAGTGGGGCACTGCGCTCTCGATGGCGTGCGCGTACCTCGGTCTTGACTGCAAGGTCTATATGGTCAAGGTCAGTTATGAGCAAAAGCCCTTCCGCCGCGAGGTCATGAGGACCTATGGTGCGGATGTCACCCCCTCCCCCTCCATGACCACCGAGATCGGCAAGAAGATCCTCGCTGAACACCCCGGCACCACCGGTTCTCTCGGCTGCGCTATCAGCGAAGCGGTCGAGGTCGCTGTTACCAACCCCGGTTACCGCTATGTGCTCGGCTCCGTGCTCAACCAGGTACTCCTGCACCAGAGCGTCATCGGACTGGAAGCCAAAGCCGCTCTCGACAAATACGGCGTCAAGCCCGATATCATCATCGGCTGCGCGGGCGGCGGTTCCAACCTCGGCGGTCTGATCGCGCCGTTCATGGGCGAAAAACTTCGCGGCGAGAACGACTACCGTATCATCGCGGTCGAGCCCGCTTCCTGTCCGAGCTTCACCCGCGGCAAATTTGCTTACGACTTCTGCGACACCGGCATGATCTGCCCGCTCGCGAAGATGTACACCCTCGGCTCCGGATTCATCCCCTCTGCGAACCACGCGGGCGGTCTGAGGTTCCACGGCATGTCCACCACCCTCAGCCAGCTGTACCACGACGGCTACATGGAGGCGACCTCGGTAGAGCAGACCGAGGTATTTGAAGCGGCGGAACAGTTCGCGCGCATCGAAGGCATCCTCCCCGCTCCCGAGTCGAGCCACGCGATCCGCGTCGCGATCGACGAAGCGCTCAAGTGCAAGGAGACCGGCGAAGAGAAGACCATCCTCTTCGGTCTGACCGGCACCGGTTACTTCGACCTTGTCGCGTATCAGAAGTACAACGACGGCGAGATGACCGACTACATCCCCACCGACGAAGACCTCGCGGCCGGGCTGAACTCCTTACCGCAGGTTCCCGGTCAAGACTGATACAGCCGGCTTGACCCATATCAACAGTAACCAAAACATTTGGAAGGTATATTTTGCAGGGCGCTCTCTCACGGGAGCGCCTTGGTCGTTGTGAGCATCCCTTTGCGGTAAAAACGCCTTCCTTTACAAATCCTGTCTTTTATTGTATAATAGAGTAAAAGGAGTTGACCGCATGACTGTTGAATTGGATCGAATCAAAGAAAAATTGCAGGATCTTGAGATCCCGTTTGAAGAATCGCATTATGAAAACAGAATCATCTTTTGGCAGGAGATCGAGGTTTTCCCCGACGAAGAAAAGCCTGCCCCCTACCCTGTCCTCGCGCTCACGATCAAAAGCAATAACGACAAAAAAGACCTCGCTGTCGTATTCGAGCAGGTGGGTGACCGCTACGAATTCTGCGATCTCTTTTTCGGGTCATTCGGCTTTGAGCTGTTCGATTCGGACGAAGAGGTCACGGATGATCTCCTGCTGGATTTGATCAAAAACGTCATGCAAAACGAAGCCACCGTCATTTACGCGGTCGATATCACAAAGAACAAGTGGCTGTGGGACGGCATCTTTGACTTGAACGACCCCGATCCCCATGACAAAGAAGAATTTGAACAGAAGTTGATTGAGATACAAAAGCCGAAGAAAGGGCTTTCCAAGCTGCTGGATCACGAAACTCGCTATGAGATCTACAACTGGAACACCTACCGCTGTGTCCTCAACTAATACTAAGTAGCAAAAGGGGCTGTCGCACTAAGACATCCCAAAAAACTAGACCGGGCAGCCCGAAAGGGTTGCCCGGTCAGCGCTTTCATAGTATAATTTAATTGCAGTAA
>CADAUE010000089.1 GCA_902790985.1 uncultured Ruminococcus sp. | reverse complement strand
GCGACGCAGGCAGGCTGGCGCCTGTCAAGGAGTCCAACAAAGCTATGCGAAATTTAGCCCAATATATGATAAAGGTTTTAATTAAGGATTAGTATTATTCCTGTGCAAGCGCCAGAGCGGCAGTCTTAACAAAGCCTTCCGGCAAGCTGACCTCGGCAGAGGCGAAGTTGCTCATCCGACAACTCATACCATAGACATCCTCTCCGTCTCTGACTGTCAGATCGAGCGCCGACAGATAACCGGCGTTGTCGATGGTATAGTTGAGATCACATTTCGCCGTTTCCAAAAGCTGCGCGTTTTCTTCATAGGTGCTGAGGAACTTGTCGTAATCTGACGAACGGTGAAATATGGAAGCGCCGTCCTTTTTCACCATCTCGAACAGTTCACCCGGATTGATCCGATAGTCATAATGCGTCCCGTCGTCGGATCGCGACGATGTGATCGTAGCGATCGGGCTGTTGGTCGTCATGCGGTTCATCAATGTGTTGACGAAGCTTTCGAATTCTTTTGCCTCATAATCCGCGGTCAGCCCGGTAAAGCGCAGGAACGCGCCGCTGTTGAATCTGCCCGAGCTGAAGCTTCGGTCAAAATCATAGAAATCCTGCACCCTTTCGGTACAGTCATACACCGTCCACTGATCTTTATAGTAGCTGCCGCGCATCGACTTTCCGTCGGCTGTGAGCACCGCGCCGGTGTACTGATAGCTGCCGTAGTCCGCTTGATACAGAACGTTGATCTCGTGAGCGGAGCGATCGGAATCGACCGAGCCTTGATAACGCATGACGGTCTTGTCCTTCTGCGTCAGCTGAACATCAAAGTCAAACGATGTTCCGAAATCCTTTGTGACCGCAGCGGAGAATCGACTCAAGGGATTGGTGCTGCGATAATACATCAAGATGAGCAGGACCGTCAAAGCGACGATCACGATACCGATAACGACAAAGATATGGGTCAAGTGCGTTTTGATCCAGCTTTGTCTGCGAAAAGCTATCTCTTCTTCTCGGATCTCCGACACTCTCCGCGGCGTTTGAGGCTCGCTGACGTCAGGAGCTTCAAATGAGCTGTCGATACGGATCACCGGCGGCTTTGATTCTTCCTTCGGCAGCTCTGCCTGAGCCTGCACATCGGACAGCGAAAGTATCGTGACCTCGAGCGCTTCCTCTTCCGCCGTCTCGGGCTGATCATCATTCTCGGTCAGCTGCGGCTCGGACAACGCCGCTTTCTCCGCTTCATCCACGGTTTGACCCTCAGCGTCCTCCAGAAGGTCCTTTTCATTTTCCGCCACAGTTCTCCCCCCTATATCCATGAAAGTTTCCATACTTTTCCTATTTTAAGTATAATGCTATTATAGCAAAATAAGTATTTCCTTGTCAATATAGGTATCATTTTTTTACAAACTATTGAAAAACTGTTCACAGATGGCATATAATAAGGTTATTAGACTATTATCTGCAAAGCGGGTGGATTTATGAAAAAACAGTTACTCTCTCTGATTTTGGCACTTTTGATCGCATCGACTGCCTGTGTCACAGCGGTCGGCGGCAGTACGGCGATCCTCTGGGGCGACGTAGACAACGACGGTCAGGTCCTGATCATCGACGCGACGCTCATCCAGCGTCATCTGGTCGACATGATCCGGCTGGATGAAAACGCGCAGAAGCGCGGCAAGGTTTCCGGCGGCAAAGAGCTGACCATCCTCGACGCAACATGGATCCAACGATTCGACGTCGGTATCATCGACCGTTTCCCTGTCGAATCCATGCAGCCGACCGAACCTCCCACGCAGCCGCCGACAGAAGCTGCTACCGAACCTATCAACGAGGTGACAAAAGTGAAAAGCACGATTCCGATACATTTTACCAACAATAAAAGCTGGACAGCGGTCTATGCCTATCTCTTCAACAGCGATACAGGCGCCGCTTTGAAGGCTTGGCCCGGCACGGCGATGACGAATCCCGTCACCAACAGCTTCGGCGAAAAGGTCTACAGCACGGACGTGGATGTGACCCAATACGACCGTGTGATCTTCAACAACGGCGCGAAGATCCAGACGACCGATCTGCCTGTCACAAAGGCAAGCTCGGGCTACTTTATTCAGGGAAAAGCAGTCGGCGGCAAGTATCTCGCGGGCGTATATCCCTACGGACAGGACAAGGAGGGCACGATCAAGACCGTCAGCTTTACCTACCCCGACGGCTACAAAAAGAACGTCTACATCTGGCTGCCCGAAGGCTATGACGCCGCCGACAAGAGCAAGAAATACTCTGTCCTCTATATGTGCGACGGTCAGAACCTCTTTGGCCAAGCGACCACCCTGTCGGGCTATGAGTGGGAATGCGACGAGACCGTGCTGTCCCTCATGCAGAACGGCGGTGACGGCGTGATCGTGGTCGGTATCGCCTGCGGCAGTACCGAAGCGCGCCGTAATCACGAGCTGACCCCGAACCTCGGCGAGGTCGCAACGGTCGCCGGCGAGGATATGAGCACCTATCAGAACGGCGGCGGCAAGGTATTCTCAGACTTTGTGACCGATACGGTCATCCCGTATGTGGAACAAAACTACAACACCAACTCCATCCGCGGGATCGCGGGATCGTCCTCGGGCGGTATCGAAGCCTTCTACATCGGCATGGAGAACATGGACAAGTTCCGCTACATCGGCGCGCTCTCCCCCGCTTTCATTCTATACAACAAGCCTGTATGGGACAGCTATCTGAGCAGCAAGGACTTCTCGGGCGATGTACCGCGCATCTACTTCTACTGCGGCAACAGCACAATGGATATGCTTGAGCAGGCGCTGTACACAAACGCCACGGCGATGGAGGGCTGGCTGACGAACCACGGCTATCCTACCGACAAGATGATCACCAAAACCGACGCGGACGCGGTTCATAACGAGGGCTTCTGGGCGCTGTACTTCCCGGAGATGCTCAGCTGGTGTATGGATCTATAATATCGAGGAATTGATTCCGCCTTTCCTTTCATCAAATAACAAAAGAGGTACCGGCAAATAAGTCGGTACCTCTTATTATTTCGTATTCAGTTGCAGGAATTCCTATTTACTAATTCCTCATTCCTCATTAAATCAGAGCTTCGGACCTGCTTCTACCAGCGCCTTGCCGGCTTCGTTGGTCTCATACTTCTTGAAGTTCTTGATGAATCTCTCGGCGAGATCCTTTGCCTTGTCATCCCATTCCTTGGGATCGGCATAGGTATCTCTGGGATCGAGGATACCGGTGTCTACGCCGGGCAGCTCGGTCGGGACTTCGAAGTTGAAGTAAGGGATGGTCTTGGTAGGAGCGTTCTTGATGTCGCCGCCGAGGATCGCGTCGATGATGCCGCGGGTATCCTTGATGGTGATACGCTTGCCGGTGCCGTTCCAGCCGGTGTTGACCAGATACGCTTTAGCGCCGCTCTTGTTCATCTTCTTGACAAGCTCCTCAGCATACTTGGTGGGGTGCAGCTCGAGGAACGCCTGACCGAAGCAAGCGGAGAAGGTCGGGGTCGGCTCGGTGATGCCGCGCTCGGTACCCGCTAATTTTGCGGTAAAGCCGGAGAGGAAGTAATACTGGGTCTGCTCGGGAGTCAAGATGGAAACGGGAGGCAGTACGCCGAACGCGTCGGCAGAGAGGAAGATGACGTTCTCAGCCGCGGGACCGGAGGAAATGCCGTTGACCTTCTTCGCGATCTTCTCGATATGCTCGATCGGATAAGATACACGGGTGTTCTCGGTCACGCTCTTGTCGTCGAAGTCGATCTTTCCGTTCTCGTCGACGGTGACGTTCTCGAGAAGCGCGTCACGGCGGATGGCATTATAGATATCGGGCTCGGATTCCTTATCCAGACCGATGACCTTCGCGTAGCAGCCGCCCTCAAAGTTGAAGACGCCGTTGTCATCCCAGCCGTGCTCGTCGTCGCCGATCAAGAGACGCTTGGGATCGGTGGACAGGGTGGTCTTACCGGTACCGGACAGACCGAAGAAGATAGCGGTGTTCTTACCCTCCATATCGGTGTTAGCGGAGCAATGCATGGAAGCGATGCCCTGCAGGGGCAGGTAGTAGTTCATCATCGAGAACATGCCCTTCTTCATCTCGCCGCCGTACCAGGTGTTCAGGATAACCTGCTCGCGAGAGGTGACGTTGAAGAGAACAGCGGTCTCGGAGTTGAGTCCCAGCTCCTTGTAGTTCTCGACCTTCGCCTTGGAAGCGTTGTAGACGGTGAAATCGGGAGTGAAGCTTGCGAGCTCCTCTTCGGTGGGCTGGATGAACATGTTCTTGACAAAGTGAGCCTGCCAAGCGACCTCCATGATAAAGCGGATCGCCATGCGGGTGTCCTTGTTAGCGCCGCAGAAGCAGTCTACCACATAGAGCTTCTTGCCGGAGAGCTCCTCGATCGCGAGCTTTTTGCACTCGTCCCACGCCTCGGCGGTAGCAGGATGGTTGTCGTTCGGATACTCGGGAGTGGTCCACCAAACGGTATCTCTGGATGTGTCATCCATGACGATGAACTTATCTTTGGGGGAACGGCCGGTGTAGATACCGGTCATAACGTTGACGGTGTCCAGCTCGGTGAGCTGACCCTTATCAAAGCCGCTGAGCGCGGGATCCATCTCATCCTTGAAGAGCTGCTCGTAGGACGGGTTGTAGATGATCTCCTTGACATCGGTGATGCCGTACTTGGTTAAATCAATGGACATAAATATACCTCCTGCGGGAAATCATATCGGTTAGCTGCAAACAACTACCATATGCTCCCATTATAATATTACATGGTAAATTATCCTATATTTGCGCCGAAAAGTCAAGTGCTCAAAAGAATTATATCACCACACCTTTACATACTTTTCAAAAAAGATGCCCAAGATATGTACAAAAGAGAAGATTTGTCACAGGTTTCGGTCATACTAAGTAGCAAATAGACTTGACAAATACCCTATAGGGGTATATAATCAACCCATACGATACCCCACAGGGGTATACAAGAGGTGAAGTGTATGCCGTGTGAGCATTGTTTATCACAGAAGAAAACCGAACGATCGGTGGATGAAAAAAAGAAGCTCATCAACCGCCTGTCACGTATCGAGGGACAGATCCGCGGGATCAGACAGATGGTGGAGAACGACGCCTACTGCGTCGACATCCTCACCCAGAGCGCCGCGGCAAAATCGGCTTTCTCGGCGTTCAACAAAGAACTGCTGCGCCGTCATATGGAGAGCTGTGTGGTCAGAGATATCAAAAACGACGAGGCGGATATCGACGAGCTGATGGACATCATCGGCAAACTGATGAAATAAGGTGAACCTATGGAACGCTATGACGTAGGCGGCATGAGCTGTGCGGCATGCTCGGCGAGGGTCGAGAAGGCAGTAAGCGGCGTAGAAGGCGTGACCTCCTGCAATGTCAGCCTGCTGACCAACTCGATGGCAGTCGAGGGCAGTGCGACGGCGGACGAGATCATCAGCGCCGTCGAAAAGGCGGGCTATACCGCCAAGGCGCAAAACGCGGCAATAAAACAGAATAACAAGATCAAAATCGAAAAGCCGAACGAGGTCAAGCCGTTGTTGCAACGGTTCGTGATCTCTCTCATCCTGTTACTCATTCTGATGTATTTCTCAATGGGACACGTGATGTGGGGTTTCCCCTTACCCTCGTTCTTCACCCATAACCATATCGCGATCGCCTTAGTCCAACTGATCCTGAGCGCCGCGATCATGATCATCAACAAACGCTTTTTCATCAGCGGCTTCAAGGGGTTGATCCACCGCGCGCCGAACATGGACACGCTGGTGTCCCTCGGCTCAGCGGCGTCTTTCATCTGGAGCGTGTATGAGCTGTTCATGATGACCGTTACCGAAGGACAGGCACAGATGGAACTGCTGCACGGGCTGTACTTTGAGTCCGCAGCGATGATATTGGTGCTGATCACACTGGGCAAGATCCTGGAAGCCCACAGCAAGGGCAAGACCACCGACGCGCTGCGATCGCTGATGGATCTCTCGCCGAAAACTGCCGTGATCGAGCGCGGCGGCAAGGAGCATGAGGTGCCGATCGAAGAGGTACAGATCGGCGATGTCTTCATCCTGCGACCCGGTATGAGCGTACCGGTCGACGGTATCGTCATCGAGGGCGAAAGCGCTGTTGACGAAAGCATGCTGACCGGCGAAAGTGTCCCTGTCGAAAAAGAGATCGACGCGAGCGTCTACTCCGCGACCATCAACCAGAGCGGCTATCTGAGATGCCGCGCCACCCGCGTCGGCGAAGATACTACCCTGAGTCAGATCATCCGCACGGTGTATGAGGCGAGCTCCACCAAAGCGCCGATCGCCCGGATCGCCGATAAGGTATCGGGCGTCTTCGTACCCGTCGTCATCGGCATCGCGCTGGTCACCTTTGTGATATGGCTCATCACAGGTGCGGACTTTGCCTATGCCTTAGAGCGCGGAATCTCGGTGCTGGTCATCAGCTGTCCGTGCGCGCTGGGCTTGGCAACGCCCGTATCTATCATGGTCGGAAATGGCGTTGGCGCAAAGGCGGGCATCCTCTTCAAGAACGCCGAAGCGCTTGAGACCGCGGGCAAAGCACAGATCATCGCCCTCGATAAGACCGGCACGGTCACCAAGGGCGAGCCGGAGGTCACCGATCTGATCCCTGCCGAAGGTATCGCCGAGAGCGAACTGCTGCAAGTCGCGTACAGTATCGAAAAGCTCAGCTCCCATCCGCTTGCCGACGCGATCACCGCATACGCTGAGGAGCAGAACACCTCTGCGCTGCCCTGTGACGGCTTTACAAACCTGTCGGGTCACGGACTGAGCGGCACGATCGGCGGCGAGCAGGTATACGCAGGCTCCCTAAGGTTTATTCGATCAAAAATCAACGTTCGTGAGGATGTCGAAAGAAAAACCGACGCGCTGGCAGGCAGCGGCAAAACACCCATGCTGTTTACAAAAGGCGGAAAGCTCCTCGGTATCATCGCCGCGGCCGACACCGTCAAGGGCGACAGCAAAGAAGCGGTCGAAGAGCTGGGCGATCTCGGCGTGAGGGTGGTCATGATCACCGGCGACAATGACCGTACCGCGAAAGCGATCGGCGACAGCGTCGGGATCGAGCGCGTGTACGCGGGCGTACTGCCCTCGGGCAAGAGCGACATCGTATCAAAGCTGAGATCCTACGGCAAGACAGCGATGGTGGGCGACGGGATCAACGACGCGCCCGCGCTGACCGCCGCGGATACGGGCGTCGCGATCGGTTCGGGCTCGGATATCGCGATCGACTCCGCCGACGTAGTGTTGGTCGGCTCACGTCTGAGAGATCTTGCGGCGGCGATCCGCCTGTCACGTCAGACCCTCCGCAATATTCACCAAAACCTTTTCTGGGCGTTCATCTACAACGTCATCGGCATCCCGCTGGCGGCGGGCTTATGGATCCCGATCCTCGGCATCTCGCTGAACCCGATGTTCGGCGCGGCGGCGATGAGTCTCAGCAGCTTCTGTGTCGTCACCAACGCCTTAAGGCTGAATCTCTTTGATCCACACAAGCGCAGAAAAAGCAAAAAAGCGGCGGTTCAATTACCGCCCGCCGCAAATAATACAAATGATAAAGGAGCAAAAACCATGAAAACAGTTGTCAACGTAGAGGGCATGATGTGCCCCATGTGCGAGAAGCACGTCAAGGAAGCCATCGAAAAAAACTTCTCTGTCGAGAGCGTCACCGCCTCCCACGAAGCGAAGAAGGTGGAGATCACCTCCGCTGAGCCGATCGACTTTGAAAAGATCAAGGCGGTCGTCGCCGACGCCGGCTACACCGCGACAGGCTTAGCAGAATAAACTTCCCCGGTGCAAGCACTAAAGTGTCCGCCGGACACTTTACCCTCGCTATGCTCGGGCGGGGTATTAGCCTAAAAGGATAAATCCTTCCCTA
>CADAUE010000088.1 GCA_902790985.1 uncultured Ruminococcus sp. | reverse complement strand
GGCTCCTTGACAGGCGCCAGCCTGTCTGCGTCTCCCGTCGCGCTATCCGAAATATATCACTAATATCTGATTAAATCTTTTTATCAAGGATTAGTATGAGCCGGCATAAAGAAACGGCAGGACTCTTTCGAAGCCCTGCCGTGATATGGGATGCTACTTAGTATCAGCCGACAGAAACGTTGAGGTTGCTGTCTACGGTCACTGTCAGATTGACGGGAACCTTGACGTTGTCCGCGGTGAAGTAGTAGAGGGTGACGTGGGAGGTGCCTGCTTTGGTACCGTAGAAGCAGAAGTCATACTGCTGCTTGTCAAAGTTGTAGTTGCAGGACACGGTAAAGTTGCTGTTGTCCGCGCTGTAATCCCAGTCAAAACCGTAAGAGGTCTTGCCGTTCGCATAGTAGTGAGCGGGGGTACCGGTCTTTTCGGGAGCCTTGCGCTTGGTGTCGATATAGACGCGCTCGCCGTTGATCTTCTCGATCTTATCCTGTGCCTCGGTAGCCTTCTGAGCGGTGGTCTGAGTGGTAGCCTTAGCGGCGGTCTGAGCCGAAGCGGTCTGCGATTTCTGAGTTGCCGCGGTCTGAGCCGAAGCGGTCTGCGATTTCTGAGCTGCCGCAGGCTGAGCCGTAGTGGTCTGAGTTTTCTGGGCGGGAGCCTGTGTTGCGGTCTGAGCGGACTTCTGTGTGGTCTGTGCCGCCTTATCGGCCTTTGCGCTGACGGTGGTCGGAGAGGTGTTGGCGACCTTAGGCTGCGCGTTCATCGCGCCGAAGATGATGAAGCCCGTCGAGATAACGGCGACCAGCGCGATCGCTGCGGTGGCGATGATGATGTTCTGCTTCTTAGCCTTACGCTTGGTGATCGCTCTTGCTTTTTCGGTTGCTCTTCTGTCAAATCTGCTGTTCCTTGTGTTTCTTGTCATTTTGTTTTCCTCCTCATATTTGAAATAAAATTTTTGATGAAGTGATGTCAAGCTTTGTTGTCTCCCTTGACTGTGTCTATACTATAGCACACCGACTATGACAACACTGTGACAAAAATACGGATAAATCGGATTATTTTGAAAAAAATCAAAATTTTTTCAGAAACAGAAAACGCGGGTTTTGCTCCAATATCATTAAGTTAAGGAAGGCTCCTTTTGGTAAAAGGAGCTGTCCCCGTACGGGGACTGAGGAATTGCATCCATTGATCGAGCGTCAGCGAGATACTATTTCCTTAACTAATGGCAATGGGGTTTTGCCCCGCGCTTCCGTTAAGAAGGAATTTATGAAAAAAGTAGAAATCAATTTATGCTTGAGCAGCAAATACGCTCAGATCAACGGCCTCGCCGAGATCATCGACGCCGATGCCGGTGCGGATGTCGACGGTATAGCTTGCGACCTGCTCGCCGTCAAGCTCCGCCGTGATTGCGACCAGTCCTTTGCCGTCGGTGTTGAGCTTTGCGTCCATATTCGGCTGATCCGTGCCGTCGTGTACAACCGCGTATTGCGCTTTCGCCATCTCACACAGCTCATCGTAGCTGTAGAACTTAAAGCTCTCAAAGGTTTCATCGGATAGATAGTGCAGGGTGATGAGCTTGCTGTTCTCATCCTTGACGGTAGCGGTGGCGCCGCTGTTGTCGATCACGCGCCAGAACGTTTCGTTACCGGCGTAAGCGATCTGCAGCTTGTACATACCGATCTTGTCGTTGTAAGCGTATGTCGACGGAAGACCGATCCCCTTATCAGGGTTGATGAGGGAGAAGGAGTGATCCTTGTCCTCGATGAAAAAGAGCATCGAGCTGTCGTCGTCATACACCGCCTGCCAAACGCCGTCTCTGAGCGCCGGGATCGATCCTTCGTCGACCCTTTCGTTTCCGGCGGCAGGGTCATAGGCGACGTTCGAGTGTGTTGCGGCGGAAACCGCGAAGCCTGCGATCGTAGCCGCTGCACAGAACAGGATGACCAAAATGATCGCGACAGGCTTTACAAAACCGTTTTTCATCTATATCGCTCTTTCCTTGTGGTGTTGCATTAATACTAATCCTTGATAAAGGTTTTTATTAAGGATTAGTATAACTATATCAGACCGACTGTGACAAAACAGGGACAAAAGAGAAAAAAATTTGAAAAAACCTTTTGTTTTTGTCGAACTCCGTATATAATAGAAGCATATAGGATGAAGAAAGGCAGGATCGAGATGGATTTCTTTCACAGTCGGCGAATGACTTATCTTTCTCTGGCGATTCTTGCGATCGTATTCGCTGCGATCATCCTGTTCACCGCGGGATCCGTCGATATGCGCACGGATGTCGACAGCCGCAGGATGGTCATCAACGGACAGTACAGCGTTGACGGCGGCGACCGGCAGGATACTTTACCGGATGAGATGGCGCACGATGATTTTCGGGTGCTGACCATCCGCGGCGAGCTGTCCCGGTCGATGGGTGAACAGGAGGAGCTTGTCATTTCGGCGAACAACGTATGGTTCAAGCTCAAGTCGGACGGCAAGGTGATCGGCACCAACTACCGAGCCGACGATACCGTGTTTGCAGGGACACCCGGCAACTCGCTGACCTTTATTCCCGCCGAGTTGATCGGCGACGGCAGGGATATGGAGCTGTATCTGATGAACCCCTACGACATGCTGTCCAGCGCGAACCTCGGCGATTTCTACGACATGTATACCGGCAGCCGGTCGACGATCTACGAGCTGCTGTTCCAGCACAAAGCTCCCTCGATCGTGATGTGCTTGATGCTGTGCTTTTTCGGATTGTTTTCGTTTCCCATCGCGGGGCTGGTGCTCGGCAGGATCGAGTACCGCTACCTGTCCTTTGCGGTGCTGTGCTTTTTTGCGGGCGTTTTCATCCTAACCCAGTCGCTTTCCTCCTACATGCCTTTGTGGATCCATGATCCCGTCAAGTGCATGGCGTTTTCCACGATCACGACCCATATCTGTATCCTGTCGTCCTTGATCTTCATCAAGGTCAATCTGAAAAAGAAGAGCAACAAGCTGATCGGCAACATCATCATCGTCGCCGCGTCGCTCTTGACGGCTGTTGCTTTGGTACTGCACTATACCGGCGTGAGCGATCTGTATGCCGGTAAGCCCTTCATGCTTCTATTCGGTGCCATTTGCTCGCTGATACTCGCCTTTTGTACGATCACCGAGATCGAGACCGCGCGTGACGCCGTTGTTGTTTTGGCTACGATGGCGCCGGTGCTCTCCTGTCTGTTCCTTGACGCGGTCAACGAGTTTGTTCATTTCACCGATGTGCCCTTGTACGAGACCGCTATGGTGCTGACGCTGATCAGCCAGATCGTGATCCTGGTCATGGACCTGCACCGCCAGTATCTCGAGACCCTGCGCTACCAGCAGATGCAAAAGGAGCTGTACGAAGCTAAGGTCTCGCTGATGGTGTCCCAGATCCAGCCCCATTTTCTCTATAATTCTCTGACCTCCATCGCGATGATGTGTACCAAAGACCCTAAGACCGCGCGTACCGCTACCATCAACTTTGCCGATTACCTGCGCGGCAACATGAATTCCTTGAAGCAGAAAGCCCCCGTTCCCTTCACACAGGAGCTGGAGCATTTGAAAAAGTATCTGATGCTTGAGCAAATGCGTTTCGGCGATATGCTGAACATCGAGTATGATATACAGGCGACCGATTTCCTCATCCCCCAGCTGTCGGTACAGCCCTTGGTCGAGAACGCCGTCAAGCACGGCGTCGGCATGAAAGAGGACGGCGGCACGGTGACGATCGCTACCCGTGAGGAGGACGATTGCTGCAAGGTCATCATCTCTGACGACGGCGTCGGTTTTGATACATCCAAGCCCGTCAAGGACGACGGACGCTCCCATGTCGGCATGGAAAATGTTCGCCAGCGGCTCAAGGAGCTGTGCGACGCCGATGTGACCATCGAGAGCGCGGTAGGCGAGGGCACTGTCGCTACCATCCGTATCCCGAAGAAAACCGATGAAAATTCGTAACGCAGAAAGGAAGATCCCTATGAAAATTCTAGCAGTAGACGACGAGCCTCTGGCTCTGGAAATGTTGACCGAAGCGATCGAAGAAGCTGTCCCCGACGCTGATCTGAAAGCCTTCCGCAAACAGACCGATCTGCTCGAAGAGGCGCGCGCGAACGGTTGTGACATCGCGTTTCTCGATATCCATATGCGCGGCATGAACGGCGTTGAGCTTGCGAAAAATCTCAAAGAGGTCAACCCTAAGATGAATATCATCTTTGTCACCGGATACGACGAGTACACCGGCGACGCCATGCGCCTGCGCGCCAGCGGCTACGTTATGAAGCCCGTCACCAAGGAGAAGCTAGAAGAGGAGCTCCGGGAACTCCGTTTCCCGATCGTTCCGAAGAACGACGCCTTGTTACGCGTCCAGTGTTTCGGCAATTTCGACGTATTCACCCCCGACGGCATGCCCGTCCATTTTGAGCGCAGTAAGAGCAAAGAGGTTTTTGCTTATCTGGTACACCGCCACGGCAGTTCCTGCACCGTCAAAGAGATCGCCGCGGCGTTGTTTGAGGACGAGCCTTATGATCTCAAGCAGCAGGCTTATCTGCAAAAGATCTTTTCCGCGATGATGAAGAGCCTCAAGAAGATCGGCTGTGAGAAGGTCGTGAACAAGAGCTATAACAGCATGTCGGTGAATGTCAGTCTGATCGACTGTGATTATTATCGTTTCAAAGAACTCGACGCCGGCGCGGTCAACGCGTATCAGAACGAGTACATGAGCCAGTACTACTGGGCAGATTTCCTCTACGACGATTATACCTGATGCGAAACTCTGATTAAAACATTTGCTACTTAGTATGAAATATTGAACCGTCAAAAACTCCCGTGATCCACCGGTCACGGGAGTTATCTATATATGTATTATGCTTTCGGGATACTGATATCTCCGCTTCTGTACAGGTACAGCAGCTGCTGCAGATCATCGATATCCGCCTTGATCTTAAGCCCGATATCGGTATCCGCGACCATCACTCTTTTCCGTTCCGTTTCTACGATCTGCGATTCCGATCCGATGTCGTGATTCCTCCTCAGCGCCTCGTCAACACTGTCAAACGGTCTGTGTGCCTTGAGTCTCAGCCCGTGTGAGTTGTAGATCAGCGTATATCCCGCGATACCGGTGGTGTCGTGATATTTTTCGCAGAATCCGCCGTCAATGACCAGGAGCTTGCCCTGTGCGCGGATCGGCAGCTCCCCCTTGACCGTTCTGACCGGCGTGTGACCGTTGATGATATGTGCATTTTGAGACTCCAGCCCGAATTCCGTCAAGATCATGTCGCACACCTGTGCATCATAATAGCAGCGGTAGTACGGATTTTTATCCTCTTGCCATGCGGCTTTGTCGTCGGTAAAGGTGCGTTCAAAGGTCTTGATGACCCTGCCGCATAGCGGAGAGAGCTCCGCACACCACAGGTACCACATAAAGTCCGATCCCTTGATGTTTTTGCTCTGACCGAAGTACGCGTGCCGCGCGATCTCCTCGGCGGCGTCAAAGTAAGCCTTGCCGCTGAGCTTTTCGCCGAAGAGCTCTACCGTTGTCATACTGCCGTCCTCGTTCAGCGGAACACATCCGTGATATAGCAGATTGCCGTTATAACAGCGGTACATCCCGCCGTTTTCGTACAGGAACGTGATGTGTCTGTTTAGCCTGAGACTGTTGCGGAACGCTTCTGTCAGCTCGTCGATCACGACCTCTTCCTCTGCCGTCAGCCGATACGGATCGTCCGTGTCAAGGGTAGGGAAGAAGGTGTCATTCAGCGGATATTCCTTTCCCTTTGAGAGGAAGATTCCTTTGTGAACGTCAACGGTTTCCAGCAACAGACGATCCTCCATCCGGTATTCGGGATTTCTCTTGATGACCTGACCCTCCAGCTTGAATTGGATGACCGTGATCGCCTTGAGAGCCGCGTCCATCGGCGCCATATCCGTGTAGATCTTCTGCGCAAAGAGCGTCAGCCGTCTCAGGCTGATCCCGTACCCTGCCTCCAGGGTCGCCATCGTGCGGTATTTGATACAGTTTCTGACGACATTCGCGATACAAGCCTGCGAGCCGCATGCCGCGCCCATCCATAGGATATCGTGATTGCCCCATTCGATGTCGACCGAGTCATGCTCCATCAGCAGGTCGACGATCTTGTCTGCCGAATCTCCGCGGTCAAAGATGTCGCCGACGATATGCAGCCGATCGACCGCCAGCCGCTTGATGAGTTGTGCCAGCGAGACAACAAAGTCGTCCGCGTCGATACGGATGATGGTTTCCAGGATGTGATTGTGATACCGCACCTGGTTATCATCCTCGTCGCGTTGGGCGTGCAGCAGCTCGTCGATGATGTAGGCATAGTCCTTCGGCATCGCTTTGCGAACCTTCGATCGGGTGTATTTGGACGACAGCGTTTTAGCGATCTCCGTCATCCGCGAGAGCGTTGTGCGGTACCATTCTCTGTTGATATCCTTTTCTTTTTTGAGGAGGCTGAGCTTCTCTCTGGGATAGTAGATGAGCGTACAGATCTCGTCCAGCTCCGCGGCGTCCAGCGTTTCGCCGTACAGCCTGTTGACCTTTTCGCGGATGACTCCCGAGCAGTTGTTGAGGATATGACAAAACGCCTCGTATTCCCCGTGGAGATCGCTCATAAAGTGTTCCGTACCCTTTGGCAGGTTAAGGATCGCCCCCAGATTGATGATCTCGCGCGTCAGCGAGCGCAGAGAAGGGTATTTCTGCGCTAAAAGCTCCCAGTATCGTTTGTTATCCGTCATCCGATCGCCTCCCGTCATGATGTTGTTATTGTACCAGAGCGGTCGGCTAAAGTAAATATAAATGAAAGATTTTACGAAATATTCATCAATCTTTTGTGGACAACCCGCTGACTTTATAGTATATTAAATAGTATAAAGAAAAGGGGAAGTATATGATGGAATTATACCACGGTTCACCGGCCGACATGAGCGGACGACAGGAACGAGAGATCCGCGCCTACCGGTTTTTGGACAGTCTCGGTATCGACTTTGACCGTACCGACCATCCCGACCGTCCCGCGACGACGATGGAGGTCTGCGCCGAGGTCGACGCGATCCTCGGGGTCAAGATCTGCAAGAACCTGTTTCTCTGCAACCGCCAAAAGACAAAGTTCTATCTTCTGGTCATGCCGGGCGACAAGCCCTTCAAGACCAAGGAGCTTTCGGGACAGATGGGTATCAGCCGCCTGTCCTTTGCGGATGAGGGCTGTATGAAAGAACTTCTCGACATCCGTCCCGGCAGCGTATCTGTTTTAGGGCTGATGAATGATGCGGAACACCGCGTACAGCTCGTGATCGACGAGGATGTGTTGAAAGAAGAGTATTTCGGCTGTCATCCGTGTGAGAACACCTCCTCCATCCGTTTCAAAACCGCCGATCTGACCGAAAAGATCCTCCCCGCGCTCCATGCAGAGCCCGTGACGGTCCACCTTGTCGGAACCGAATAATATACTATTACAAAAGGAAGAAATTGATGAAATCAACGATTGTCATAGGCCACAAAAATCCCGATACCGACTCGATCTGTTCCGCGATCTGCTACGCGGATCTCAAGCATAAGCTGACAGGGGAGGAGTATGTCCCCTGTCGCGCGGGCGAGCTGAACAGTGAGACCGAGTATATCCTCAAGACCTTCGACGCGGAACCGCCCAAGCTGATCGAATCCCTCGAGCCGCGCGTTTCCGACGTCCAGTTCCGCGAGATCGACGGTATCGAGCCGCGCGTTTCTCTGAAAAACGCATGGGAGCATATGCGCGACCACAATATCCAGACCGTCCCGATCCTAACAAAACACCGCAAGATCAAGGGCATCGTGACCCTGGGCGACCAGGCGCGCTTTTATATGGAGGATCAGGACGCCCGCGTCCTGTCAAAGGCAAAAACTCCCTACAGCAATATCGCCGAGACCCTGCAGGGCGAGGTCGTCGTCGGCGATCCCGACGACAGCTTTTCCCGCGGCAAGGTCGTGGTAGCGGCTGCGAACCCCGATGTGATGGAGGACTTCATCGA
>CADAUE010000087.1:8102-12492 GCA_902790985.1 uncultured Ruminococcus sp. | reverse complement strand
TCCGATTCTTCTGTTACCGGCTCCTGTCACACGCCCTCTGCCTTTTTACATTTGTGACTTTTGCCTATTGACAAACGGTCACTACATAACAGTATTAGGCAAAATGACGACTGTCGCTCCGTTTTTTATCAATTCCGGCAAGTTCTTTAAAATACCTATTGACAAATTATATTTTATCAAATATAATTAAACCAACACAGAAATTTTGGGTGATTGATTTTTGCGTTAGTTTATGCTAATATAGTAATGATAGGAGGTATGTCCCATGAGATTACAGGAATCCGGCGAGATGTATCTGGAAACAATACTCAGATTATCACAGCAAAAGAGCTTTGTCCGCGCGATCGACGTGGGCGAGTATATGGGCTTTTCCAAGCCCTCTGTCAGCCGTGCGATCGGTCTGCTGAGAAACGGCGGCTTTGTCGAAGTCGGCGACGGCGGCGGGCTGAGCCTGACCGAAACCGGCAGAGAAATCGCCGAGAAGATCTTTGAACGTCACAGATATCTGACAAAGATGCTCATGGAGATGGGCGTAGACGAAGAGACCGCCTCCGAGGACGCCTGCCGCATGGAGCATGTGGTATCGGATAAATCCTTTGCCGCGATCAAAGCCTATTTCCATTATAACGAAGAAAACGCAGACTAAATATAATCACCCACTACGGATAGCCGCAGTGGGTGTCTTTATAAACAGAACGATCAGCCGATGACCTCTTTGACAGCGTCAAGGATCGCAGTCTTGGGCTGGACGCCGATCATACGCGCCGCTTCCTGTCCGTCCTTAAAGACGATCAGCGTCGGAACGCTCATGATCGCGTAATCCATCGCGACGTCCTCGCACTCGTCGATATCGACCTTGTATACCGCGAAGGAACCGTCACTCTCCGCACCGATCTCCTCGACGGTCGGGCCGAGCATCTTGCACGGGCCGCACCAAGTCGCGAAGAAGTCGACCAGCGTAACGCCGGATGCGGTTTTCGATTCAAAAGTATCTTCTGTTAAATGTTCTACTGCCATGATTTTACCTCCTATTAAAATGTTAGGATGATTATAACACAAAGGAATCGGGAAATCTATAGATAATATATGAATAATTTCTTGAATTATCACACAAACCGAAAGGAGCATGCATATGGAAAACAAAACCTATGATCTCGCCATCATCGGCGGCGGCGTCGCGGGCATGACGGCGGCGATCTACGCCGCTAGATCCGGACTTGACACCATCATCATCGAGAAAGGCGGCTTCGGCGGACAGGCAGCGCTGACCGCGAAGATCGAAAACTATCCCTCCTACAAGGAGATCGACGGTTTTCAGCTTGCCGCAGATATCAAGGCGCAGGCCGACGCGCTGGGCGTACAGAGCTACTCCGCCGACGTCAAAGGGCTGACTAAAGAGAACGATATCTTCACCGTCGCGACCAACGCCGACAGCATCACCGCTAAATCTGTCATCATCGCCAACGGCGTGCGCAGACGCGAGCTGGGCATCGCGGGCGAGGACGCTTTCCGCGGACGCGGTATCAGCTGGTGCGCAGTATGCGACGGCGGCTTCTTCCGCAAGAAGAAGGTCGCGGTCATCGGCGCGGGCAACTCGGCGCTGGGCGACGCGATCTACCTCTCCAACCTCTGCGAGGAGGTCTACCTCATCTACCGCCGCGACTATCCAACCGCTACCAAGAGCTATATGGATCAGCTCGAGAAGATCAACAACATCAAACAGTTACCCCGCCATATCCCCCTTGAGATCAAAGGCGAAAAGCGCGTCAGCGCTCTGACGGTCAAGAACCTCGACACAGAAGAGGTATGTGACCTCGAGGTCAACGGCGTGTTCGAGGCGATCGGTCTGATCCCCGACAACGACGTTTTCGCGAATATCGCTGATCTGGACGAGAACGGCTATCTCCTCACTGACAGCGAGATGCGCACCAACACTCCCGGTCTGTTCGCGGCGGGCGACACCCGTCAGAAGAGCCTGCGACAGATCGTGACCGCCTGCTCCGACGGCGCTCAGGCAGCGACCGCGGCACACGATTATCTCAAGCTCGGCAAATGATGACAGCAATACAGAGAAAACTGTTTGATTTACAGGACAAGGGATATCAAGCGGGTTCCATCAAGCTGAATCCCTCCGTCGATCCTAAAACCATCATCGGCGTGCGCATCCCCGCGCTGAGAAAACTTGCCAAAGAGCTAAAGGGGTCGGAGGAAGCGAACGACTTCCTCTCTGTTCTGCCGCACAATTTCTTTGAAGAATACCAGCTGCACAGCTTCTTGATCGGATTTATCAAGGACTTTGACGAGGGGCTCTCTGAGGTTGAACGGCTGCTCCCCTATCTCAACAGCTGGGCGCTGACCGATTCGATGCGGATCAAGGCGTTCGACCGCGACCCCCAACGGCTTTTGCCTTATATCGGGAACTGGCTTGACAGCGATCACCCTTATACCGTCCGCTACGGTATCCTTTGCTTGATGAACTACTTTCTCGACGACCGCTTCCAACCGGAGTATCTTGAAAAGGTATCCGCCGTCAGAAGCGAAGAATATTACGTCAACATGATGATCGCGTGGTACTATGCGACCGCTCTCGCAAAACAATATGAAGCGACCGTACCCTATATCGAAGAAAAACGTCTCTCGACATGGGTACATAACAAAACCATCCAAAAGGCGATAGAGAGCTACCGTATCACCGACGAGCAAAAGGCGTATCTGAGAACGCTGAAAATCAAATAAACGCAAAAAGGCGGCGAGTCATAAGGCTCGCCGTCTTGCTGTTTGTGTGTTATCAGATCGCTGCTACGACCTGCTTCTGTCTGTTCGGGATCGCGAACGCGACGTTGATCGCGTGGTCGCCGATACGCTCGATATCGATCAGCATGTTGAGGAAGGTGGTGCCGGCTACCGCGTCGCATACACCCGCGTCCATACGCTGGATATGATTCTGCTTGTAATCGTCCTTGCAGTCATCCACGCTGTCCTCGATCTTGATGATATGCTCGATCAGCTCGGGAGAACCTCCCTGCGCGTTGAACATCGCGAAGCTCAGCTCCATCAACGAGCGGCACTTGTCGCTGATATCGCGCAGCTCACCGAGCGCGGTATCAGAGAACTTCAGACCCTCTTCGATCACGGTACGCGCATACTCAACGATGTTCTCGGCGTGGTCGCCGATTCTCTCCAGATCCTGGATCGCCGAGTACATCGCCGCGACAACCTGATGGTCGTGAGCCTCAACGTCAAGCGCATTGATCTTGACGATGTAATCAGTGATCTCCTTGGAAAGATAGTCGATGACCTTCTCGCGCTCGATCACCTTGTCGATCGAATCCTTGTCCCGCTCAAAGAACGCGATCATCGCGCGGTTATAGTTCTTCTGCACCAGCCGGCTCATGCGCGCAACTTCCTTTTCGCACTGTAAAACCGCCATCGGAGGGGTAGTCAGGATACGGTTGTCGATGAACTCCACCGCCATCTTGTCCTTTTCGGGATCTTCATGATAGGGCAGGATCTTCTGAGTCAGCTTCACCAGCAAGCCGGAGAACGGCAGCAGAATCACTGTCATCGCTACATTAAAGAAAATATGAGCGGCTGAGATCTGCGCGGCGGCAGTTCCCGGCAGGATCTTTTCGATCGTGTCCGCTACGGGGAGAAGCATCGTGATCGGAGTCATGATGATAACACCGGACAGGGTGATCAGCATATTCAGAATCGCTACCTGCTTAGCGTTGCGCCTTGCGCCCGCGGCAGACAGGAACGCCGGCATCGTCGCGCCGAGATTCATACCAAAGACGATAAAGATCGCCTGATCCACGTTGATCGCTCCCGCGGCGGCGAGCGCCATCAGAATACCGACAGAAGCAGACGAGCTTTGGATAACGGCAGTGACCGCAGTACCAAGCAAGATGCCGATAAACGGATTGTTGACACTTGAGAGAATATTATCGATCAGACCGGTCTCATTCAGACTCTTCAAAGCGCCGGACATCATGTCCATACCGAAGAAGAGGATACCAAAACCGGCTAAGATCTGACCGTAGTACTTATAATTGTTCTTCTTGACGAACATCATCACGATGACGCCGAGGAAGATGAACAGCGGCACGATACTCTTGATATCAAACGAAAGCAGGACAGACGTTACACAGGTACCGATCTTTGCGCCAAAGAGGATGCCTACCGTCTGGGCAAGCTCCATCAAGCCCGCGTTCGTAAAACCTACCACCATCGCGTCGGTAGCTGACGAGCTTTGGATGACAGCCGTCACCACTAAGCCGACCAGCATACCGAGGAACTTGTTCGAGGTGATTTTTTCAAGCAGCGTACGCAGCTTGTTACCGGCGGCGAGCTCCAAGCCCTCGCCCATGTACTTCATGCCGAGGAAGAACAG
>CADAUE010000087.1:0-8084 GCA_902790985.1 uncultured Ruminococcus sp. | reverse complement strand
ATAAAAAGATTTAATCAGATATTAGTGATATATTTCGGATAGCGCGACGGGAGACGCAGACAGGCTGGCGCCTGTCAAGGAGCCCAACAAAGCTATACGGAATATAGCGCAATAGATGATAAAGGTTTTTATTAAGGATTAGTATCACGGTGATTCTGCCGCATGAAAGCTGTATTAGGATAATTACCGTAACACCCTCATCAATAGATGTTTTTCAAATTACCCTATGATAATAATACTAGAAGAATGTGTCAATTATTTTCCACAAAAGAAAAATGCACAAAATCGGCAAAGTATACAATACTTCCCTATCTTGTGCATGGAAAATGACGAATTACGGTCATACTATTCTGTTGTTCTTTCATCGGTGACAATATGCTCGACCCCGTTGTGTCCGGCGCTGAGGTACTCCTTCAAAAACGTTGGATAGCAGCGATGATTGTCCAGCTCGCCGATCGGGATCCAGCGCATGATCTCCCTGTCGTTGAAGCGCGTATAACTCTCGCTGTTGAGCTCCCGCGTACCGCGCGGCTTCATCAGGAAATAAAGCGATATCTCGTGGCAGTTCAGTCCCTTGTCATAAGCTCCGTTGCCGTACCAAAAATTTTCATGGACCACAGCGAGGCGGTCGATCTCGTACCGAACGCCCGTCTCCTCATATACCTCGCGCGCAACAGCCTGCTCTGCCGTCTCTCCCATATGGACGCCGCCTCCGACAGAATAAAGATAATCTTCTTTTTCGTTTCCGACCAATAGGACACAACCGTCCTCGATGATGATCGCGGCGGCTCGGTATCGGAACCAATCTTTCTCTTGTGTAAAACAGCAATCCTTTTCCATAGCTCTCTCTCTCATCGATCAATCTTCTTTGGCGTGACATAGACCGTGTTGTAATTGACGTAGATCACCTTGCCGGGCAGGGCGCCGTTCGGCTTTGATACGTTTTTCACACGGGTATAGTCAACAGGCACCTGGGCGCTGTCACGTCCCTTGCTGTGGGCGGCGGCGATCTGAGCCGCTTCGAGGATCGTGCTGTCGGGGATCTCTCTGCCCTCGGCACAGATGATCACGTGGGTGCCGTGGATGTTCTTGGTATGCAGCCACAGATCGTTTTTCTGCGCGGTATGCAGGGTGAGCTGATCGTTCTGCTTATTGTTTCTGCCGACGAGGATCCGAAAACCGTCCGCGCTTTTGTACTCGATCGGCGGCAGGGGCTTATCCTTACGCTTTGCAGTATTCTTCTGCGTTTTGAGATAGCCTTCCTCTCTGAGCTCCGCACGGATGGCGGCAAGCTCCGCCTCGGATTCACAGCGCGACAGCATATCCTGTACGCTCTCGATATATGAAAGCTCGGCGGTCGCCTTTTCGATCTGCTGCGTCAGCATCATTTCACGTGTTTTCGCCTTGTTATATTCTTTATAAAAGCGCTGGGCGTTCATCGCCGGCGAGATCGTCGGATTCAGCATGATCGTCATCGGCGCGTTATCCTCGGCGTAAAAATTTTCGACCGTCACCGCGGTACTGCCGCGTTCGATACGATAGAGGTTCGCCTGCAACAGATCGCCCTTGATACGGAGCTGTTCACGGTCGGCGCATTTTTTCAGATCCGCTCGCTGCAGATTGATCTTGCGCGACAGGCGGTCGATGGTGTTGTTCAAAAGTTTATTGAGATCGTTGGATTTTGCACGCATCCGCGCGATACGGTCGCGGTCGGAGAAAAAGGTGTCAAGCAGCTCGCTGTAGGTATCAAACCGCGTGACCTTCAGCGCGCCTTCGTACTGGCGGATATCCATGAAACAGAAATCCATCGGCGAGCCGTCCGCCTTATAGACGAGCGTCGGCTCTCCCCTGCCCTCTTCGACGAAAGCTTTGAGCCAACCTATCTGCGTCTTCATATCGCTGTCGGCGGCGCGGTATGCGATCTCTCGCGCGATCATCGGCGAGATGCCTTGGATCGCGCTCAGCACCGCGCGATCATCACCGCCGAGCGCCTCGATCCGTTCGCAGATCTCATCGACCGCGCTGTCCTCTATCCACAGCTTATCCTGCATGGGGGGAAGCTCATACGGCAGCTTCGGCAACAGCACGCGTTGTTCGCTCTCGGAAAAATCGATCCGCTTGACGGTCTCGATCACCTTGTCCTCGCCGTCGGTGAGAACGGCATTGGAATACCGTCCCATGATCTCGATATATAGTTTCAGCTTTTCACGGTCGCCGATCTCGTTGACCGCCTCAAAGTGCAGACACAAGACGCGCTCGTTCTGCGGCTGGGTGATGTCGTCGAGCCTCGCTCCGCCCAATCGCTTTCGAAGCAACATACACAGCATCGGCGGCACGGGCGGATTCTCGATCGAGCAGGAGGAGATATGCACGCGGGGGCTGTCCGACAAGCGCACCAGCACCTTCCGCGACCCCTCGCGGGCGCGGAACGCGAACACCAGCTCATCACGCGCGGGCTGGTAGATCTGACTGACGCGTGAGCCGATCAAGCTGTCGCTCATCTCGCGCCGCACCATCGTCATCATGATACCGTCAAACGCCATGCTTTCCCTCCTTCTTGATCATCGTTTTTATTAAGGATTAGTATGATATCAAAGTATTTTCAACAGCTTTACAAATTTCCCGTACTTATCCTCGCCGATAAATACCACTTTATCAAATCCCGAATCGATATATAACTTCAATGCCGGATAATTCTCTACGTCCACGCCGATAGACAGCTCGCTATATCCCTGCGCTTTAGCTTCTTCCATAATGAAAGAAACCAACTTTCTGCCGATACCCTGCCTTCTGTATCCTTCTTTGACGATCAGACGGGACACATACAGCCTTTTTTCAGGAATCGTATAATCAACGTCATCGGCGTCTTTTACCACAGATATCTCGCCGACGAACTCCCCGTCGATCGTATAGACGTAAGTCGTCCTGTTGCCGTCGAACATTTCGCGATAAAACTGCTTTGCAAGATCGCTCTGCCGCTGCATATCCCAGATATTGCCGCATTTCTCAAAGTCATTGATGTCAAGTTTGACGATCTGAGTTTTCATAGCAATCCTTCTTATTTATGATACTTCGTTCCTTTTGATATCTGGAACGCACGGTAGAGCTGCTCCAGAAGCATCAAGCGAAAGAGCTGGTGCGGAAAGGTCATCTTTCCCATGCTCAGCTTGAAATCCGCTCTCTCTTTCAGTGTATCGCTCAGCCCCCAGCTGCCGCCGATGATGAGGTCGACCGTGCTGTGGGTCATGGAGATATCCTCGAGCCGTTCGGACAGCTCCTCGGAGCTGATGTTTTTGCCCTCGACGCACATCGCGATCACATAGTCGCCCTTGCCGATTTTCGACAGGATCCGATCGCTCTCGGCGTTGACAGTATGTCGGATCTCAGCGTCGGACGGATCGTCGCCGACGCGTTCTTCACTCAGTTCCGCGATATTCAGTTTGCACAGTGGCTTCATCCGCTTGCTGTATTCTTCGATCGCTTGGCGCAGGTAGGCTTCTTTGAGCTTGCCGACGCAGATAATATTGATACTGAGCATAGACCACCTAAAATAGCATCGACTTACCGTTGGTCGCGACGGGCGCGACGTCGATCAGATAGTCGGATTCCAGCACCATTCCGGCGCGGTTGAGAGAGTCGATCGCCCCGCTCAGCGCGAGGTGAGGTGTGTTGTTTTCTTCGCTGAGATGGCCGAGGATGATACGCGTCAGCCCGGCGCCGACAAAATAAGGCAGCGCTTGAGCGCAAGATTCGTTGCTCAAATGTCCGCTGTCGGACAGGATGCGCTTTTTCAATATATACGGATACATGCCGTTTTTCAGCATGTCGATATCGTGGTTGGATTCGACCACCGCGAGGTGAGAGCGAGAGATCGCCTTCTTTGCGTCGTCGGTCAGATAGCCGGTGTCGGTCACGATGCTCACCCTCCTGCCGTCGGGGGTAGTGATGTGAAAACCGCAGGGCTCCGCGGCGTCGTGAGAGGTCTCGACCCGTTGTATACGAAAGTCGTCGGTCTCGATCACGTCCTCGATCACATTCAGCCGCGCTGCCGGCGGGACTTTGTCGTTGCTGACAAGATAGTTGAGGGTACCGCGAGAAGCGTACAGCGGTATATCATAACGCTTTAGCAGCACCTTCAAGGCGCTGATGTGATCGCTGTGTTCGTGCGTGACAAAGATCGCGCCGACGTTGCGCATCGACAGGTCGTTTGCGGCGAGCGCCAGCTCGATTTGTTTAAGGTTTCTGCCCGCGTCTACAAGGATCGCGGAGCTGTTGCCCTGTATGTAATAAGAATTGCCCTTGCTGGAAGAAAAGAGCGGTACGATTTTTGCCATCTGTCTGAATCCTCTCGGGTATAAAAAGTGTAGTGAAGTAGCTATCGTCGGAGTAAGGCGCCCTCTCAGTAATTATATTAATCGGGTGCGGGCAGCGCCCGCCCGCAACCATTCACCGTTCACCATTCACCATTCACCAAAAAAGCCACCCTCCGGTGGCTTTTCATTATGCTGTTGTCGCTACGCCTTTGTGATCGGGAACATAGATTTTCTTGATATCCGCGCCAAGGCTCTGAAACTTGGTGACGACGTCCGCGTAACCGCGTTCGATATACTTGATATTCGAGATGTTTGTCGTACCCTCAGCGACCAGACCGGCGATCACCATCGCCGCGCCTGCACGCAGATCGGTCGCCTTAACCGGCGCGCCGGTCAGCGTACCGCCCTCGATGATCGCGAGCCTGCCTTCGACAGAGATCTTCGCGCCCATGCGGACAAGCTCGCTGACATACTGATAGCGATTGTCCCAAACGCTCTCGTTCACAATAGAAGTTCCCTTGACGGTAGAGAGCAGGGCGACGAACTGCGGTTGACAGTCGGTCGGAAAGCCCGGATGGGGCATGGTTTTGATATTCACGCGGTTCAAAGGACGCTTGGTCGCGTCGACGATGACCGCTTCATCGTATTCTTCGATCTCACAGCCCATCTCCATGAGCTTGGAGCTGATGCTCTCGAGATGCTTGGGCGTGATATTGCGGATGGTCACCTTGCCTCTTGTCGCGGCAGCGGCAGCCATGTAGGTACCCGCCTCGATCTGATCGGGGATGATGGAGTAGGTCACGCCGTGCAGGTAATCGACGCCGCGGATCTTGATGACGTCCGTACCGGCGCCGCGGATGTTCGCGCCCATCGAGTTGAGGAAGTTCGCGAGGTCGACGATATGCGGCTCTTTCGCGGCGTTTTCGAGGATAGTCTGACCCTCTGCCTTAACTGCGGCGAGCATCAGGTTGATGGTCGAGCCGACAGAAACGGTATCGAAGTAGACCCTCGCTCCGTGGAAACGGCCCTCGGCGTCGCTCTCGATAACAGCGCCGTTGACAAGGTCGTTTCTCGCACCCATCAGCTGGAAGCCTTTGAGGTGCTGGTCGATCGGACGAACGCCGAAGTTACAGCCGCCGGGCAGGGCGACCTTCGCCTTGTGGAAACGTCCCAACAGCGCGCCCAAAAGGTAATAGGACGCACGCATACCGCGGACGTCGTCGTGGGTCGCTTCCCATGTGTTGATGGGACGCGGATCGATATCCAGCGTGTTCTTGTCGACACGGCGCACCATCGCACCCATATCCTGCAGGATATTCGCGATCAGCGCAACGTCGGAGATATTCGGTATGTTTTCGATACGGCAGGGCTCGTCACAGAGCACCACTGCGGGGATGATCGCGACGGCGGCGTTCTTCGCGCCGCTGACGGTGACCTCGCCGAATAACGGCTTTCCGCCGTTGATAACTATCTTTTCCAAATCTGTACACTTCCTATACAAGCTAGGTTTCTGTTCTATGGGTCACACGCAACGCGTGTATGAATCAAACATCAGGTCATTTTCGGCACTTAGCCTATTATGAGCCTATCATATAACTATACATAAGATAATACAACAGAACGGCAAAGTCAACCGAAAAAAAGTTTTGTAATCTTTTTTAGTGAATTTGTATGGTTTTATCCTAACAGACTGTATGCTTTTTCTATATTTATTATTCTTTTATGTAATTATTTTGTAATCATCCCGACGGCTTCTCTCATAATCCGATTTTACCGCGTGAAATAGGATTGCAATCCGTTCTTTGCTATGATAAAATAGAAAAGTAATCTTTAATTTGGGAGGTACCAACATGATCAAAATCGCAATCCTCGGCTACGGCAACCTCGGCAGAGGCGTTGAAGCCGCCATCAAGCAGAACGACGATATGGAGCTTACGGGCGTATATACCCGCAGAGACCCCGCGGGGTTGAAGATCAA
Source organism: uncultured Ruminococcus sp. (assembly GCA_902790985.1). Lineage (GTDB taxonomy): Bacteria > Bacillota > Clostridia > Oscillospirales > Acutalibacteraceae > Ruminococcoides. The sequence goes on along the minus strand of CADAUE010000087.1, from coordinate 1,793 downwards.
GACCGAAGGCGTAGCGGTAAGAGCCGCTTCCGAACTCGAGAACGGCAGAGACGACATCGACGTTCTGGTCATCTGCGGCGGTTCGGCGACCGATCTGCCCGTGATGACGCCCCACTACGCACAGTGGTACAACGTCATCGACAGCTTTGACACCCATGCCAATATCCCGACCCACTTCAAAAACGTCGACAAAGCGGCTAAGAACGGCGGCAAAGTCGGCGTCATCTCCGCCGGATGGGACCCCGGCATGTTCTCAATCAACCGCGTCTACGCCGACGCGATCCTGCCCTGCGGTCAAGCATACACCTTCTGGGGCAAGGGCGTCAGCCAGGGGCACTCCGACGCGGTACGCCGCATCGAAGGCGTCAAGGACGCGCGTCAGTACACCATTCCCGTCGAGAAAGCGCTCGACGCTGTCAGAAGCGGGTCAAATCCCGAACTGACCACCGGAGAGAAGCACACCCGCGAGGTCTTTGTCGTCGCAAAAGACGGCGCAGACAAAGCGGCGATCGAGAACGCCATCGTCACCATGCCCAACTACTTCTCCGACTACGACACCACCGTACACTTCATCACCGAAGAAGAGATGAAGCGCGACCACAGCGGTCTGCCCCACGGCGGCTCCGTCATCCACAGCGGCACGACCGGCGAGGGCAACAAGCACGTCATCGAATACAGCCTGAAGCTCGACTCCAACCCCGAGTTCACCGGCTCTGTCCTTGCTGCCTGCGCGAGAGCGGCTTTCCGCATGAACAAAGAAGGCGTGACCGGAGCGAAAACCATCCTCGACATCGCTCCCGCATATCTATCCGCAAAGAGCGACGAGGATCTCAGAGCGCATTATCTCTGATACAAAAGCCAACGAAACATCATGAAAAAATGGTTACCGAGCTTCATTATGCTCGGGGTATTTGAAGCGATCGCGATCACACTGTGGCTGACCAAAGACAACCTGTTCTATCTGTTCAACTTTTCCTACATCGGGATCTGTCTGGCGATAGGACTGGGTCTGTACAGGATCGGCTGGAAGCACGCGCGGCGGTTCGCCCAGTTCGCGGTAGGCAGCTACATGCTGGTGTACCTCGGGCTGATCTGCGGCGAGAACATGCAGATCGAGGGCTTCTGGTACTATCTGTTCACCGGCGTTTTTGAGGCGGCGACGATCCACTACGCCGTCGCAAAGATCTTCGGACCGCTGCTCTTCGGACGCGGCTGGTGCGGCTACGCCTGTTGGACGGCGATGATCCTCGACCTGCTCCCCTACAAAACGCCGCAGGCTCCGCGCAAAAAGCTCGGCTTCATCCGCTACATCACCTTCGCGCTGTCGCTGATCCTGGTCATCGCCTTGTTTCTGACGCATGTCGGCAACCTTGAGCGCATCATGTTCTGGCTGTTCCTCGGCGGCAATGCCCTCTACTACGCCGTTGGTATCATCCTCGCGTTCGTCCTCAAGGACAACCGCGCGTTCTGCAAGTACATCTGCCCGATCACGGTGTTCTTGAAACCAATGAGCTACTTTTCTCTTTTACGCGTCAAATGTGACGAAAGCAAGTGCGTCAAATGCGGCAAATGTAAAAAGGTCTGTCCGATGGACGTAGAGGTCTGTAACAACAGCCGCAAACGCAAAAACGCGACCGAATGTATCCTGTGCTACGAATGCACCAAAGTATGCCCGAAAAAGGCGCTGAAATGAGTACAAAAGGGGCTGTCGCAAAACGAGAAGTTTTGCGGCAGCCTTAGCTTTCGATAACAAATAGTATTTATAAGCTGTTTATACTCAGCATAGAATCGCA
>CADAUE010000086.1 GCA_902790985.1 uncultured Ruminococcus sp. | reverse complement strand
CCGCCTTGTAGCTCAGCCCTATGGCTTTGAGCGGTCTTGTGCGCTTTTTCAACGCGATCTTCGCGATATACGCACCCGCCTTGTCCGGGCTCATGCCGCCGCGTTCGTCTTTCTCCATAGTGGCGACGGAGCGTTCGACGCGCTTGTCGTAGACGTCGTTGTCAGCCGATTTTTGACGCGCGTCGGTAAAGCCGGTCGCGATATCGCCCGGCAGGATGGCGCACAGGCTGATCCCGTAGGGGCGCACCTCGTTTTGCAGGGCGAGAACGTAGGACGCGATGGCGGATTTGCTGACGCTGTACCATAGCTGGAACGGTATCGGGAGGATGCCCGCGATGGAGCTGACGCAGATGATCCTGCCGCCTTGCTGTTTTCGCATTTGGGGCAGTACCGCTCTGGTGACGTTGTCCATGCCGTAGAGGTTCAGCTCGAGCTGAGCATGGGCGTCGGCGGATCTCGTCGTTTCCGCAGCGCCGGAGATCCCGTAGCCCGCGTTGTTGACGAGGACGTCGATCCTGCCTTCACGCGCGATGATCTCGCCGATCGCTTTTTTGACCTGTTCTTCGTCGGTGACGTCGGCGGTGAGGTGGGTGACGCCCTCCTGCGGCTTATCGCGGCGCGAAAGCTCATAAACGGTACAGCCGCTTTGATACAGGCTCTTTGCCGTTGCGCGGCCGATGCCGCCGGAGCCGCCTGTGACGACGGCGATCCTTTTCTCAGCCATTGTCTTTCAAGAGGACGCGGGCGATGATCTCGACCGCCTCGTCGATCAGATCCTCGGTCAGCGTTGCCATATAGCTGGTGCGCAGCAGACACTCGTTCGGCGCGGTCGCCGGAGGCAGGACGGGGTTGACGTATACGCCCGCTTCATAGACCTCTTTCGCCTTGATAAGTGTGTTTTCCATCGAGTAGGTATAGATCGGCACGATTGGTGTCGCGCTCTCGCGGATCTTCAAGCCCGCTTTTCGGAAGCCGTCGCGCGCGTAGGCAGAAAGCTGATTCAGCCTGACGGGCAGCTCGGGATGGGCTTTCAGATGTCTGAGCGAAGCCAGAGCGACCGCACAGCATGCCGGCGGGATAGAAGCCGAGAAGATGAACGGGCGTGAGTTGTGGCGCACATAGTCGCACACCTTGTGCGACGCCGCCATATAGCCGCCTAAGGAGGCGAGGGACTTGGAGAAGGTGCCCATGATGATGTCGACCTTGTCCTCAAGCCCGTAGTAGCTCGCAGTGCCTCTGCCGCCCTCACCGATCACGCCCAGCCCGTGAGCGTCGTCAACCATGACGCGCGCGCCGTACTGCTCGGCAAGCCGGCAGATCTCGGGCAGGTTGGCGATATCGCCGCCCATCGAGAAAACGCCGTCGGTGACGATGAGGATCCCCGCGGTCTCGGGGATCTTTTGCAGGATCTTTTCCAGATCCGCCATATCGCTGTGCTTGTAGCGCACCATCTTGCCGTAGCTGAGCTTACAGCCGTCGTAGATGGACGCGTGGTTCTCGCGGTCACAGACGACATAGTCGTTGCGCCCGACGATCGCGCTGATGATACCGAGGTTGGACTGGAAGCCGGTCGAGAAGGTGACCGCCTCGTCCATATGTACAAAATCGGCAAGCTCCCTCTCAAGCTCCAGGTGCATGTTCAGCGTGCCGTTGAGGAAACGGGAGCCGGAACAGCCGGAGCCGTATTTTTCGAGCGCCTTGATGCCGGCTTCGACGATCGACGGCTCGGTGGTGAGACCGAGGTAGTTGTTCGAGCCCAGCATGATGCGGCGTTTGCCCTCCATGATAACCTCGACGTCCTGGCGGGTCTCGAGCGCGTGGAAGTAGGGATAGATGCCCTGATCGCGGTATTCGTCAGCCAGCGTGAATTTTTCGCATTTTTCAAATAGATCCATGATTCTGCCCTCATTATATCTTCGTTGGGTATGCGCCGTAACTCATTTATTTTACCTTATTACTATACTTCTGTCAAGCGGTGAAACTCCGCTTGAAATCCCCTCGTGTTTGTGATAAAATTAACACAGAAAAGAGGGATCGGTATGAAATTGATCAAAGAAACGGTCATCCCCGCCAGTATCTGTGACCCGAACGTCGTGTTGAGCGTCAAGGGAGCATTCGATCTGGTACAGGATCTTCTGACCGAGATGATGGGTGAGCTGCATATCGACGGCGTGACCCTGCGCGAGAAATACGGTTGTGTATGGGTCTTTACACGTAACCGCATGCAGATCGACCGCGCGCCCGGATGGATGGAGCGCTGTGCGGTCGAGAGCTATATCTCCTCCGCAAAGGGCGCGAAGATGACGGTGGACACCGTCCTCAAGGACGCTGAGGGCAAGATCTGTCTGTATTCGCGCATCGAGATGTGTGCGCTGGATCTCAAGACCCAGAAGATCAAACGCATCCGCGACGTCGGTGTGACCTCCGATACCCATGTGGAGACCCCCGAGCGCGATATCGAGTTCAGCAGGCTGAGGCACGAGGGGCTCGATGATATCGGTACGCTGGTCGTGCAGTCGGGCGATATCGACTTTGTCCAGCACACCAACAACGTGTCCTATGTGCGCTTCGTGATGAACACCTATACGGTCAAAGAGCTGCGCGAGAGACCCGTGCGGGAGATCGAGGTGCGCTATGCCGGTCAGACCCATGAGGGCGATACCTTGACCATCCGCAAGGCGACGGTAGGGGAGAAGGAGCTGTTCGACATCGTCGAGGGCGACCGTACCGCCGTAGAATGTGAGATCATCCGCTGAGATAAAGTACAGCCATCCCGGGAGCTTTCGGGATGGCTGTTGTTATCGGAAGAGTGTAATGATATTGTCGGAGGAAAAGCGCGGGTCGTACGCAAGCGTGTCAAAGAGCCGCTCCATGTTCTCGTAGCTCTGCTCTGTTTCCTTGGAGTATCGTTGTGCCGCTGTTTCGATCGGGAGCTTCTGCGCGAGGTTCGCAACGATGACGACCGATATGACCATGTGTTTGATCGGGGTGAGGACGTCGAGCGTGTCGACAGCGTTCAGAAAGTAACGGTAGAGGTAGTACAGAGCGAGGCGCGTCAACTGCGCTTCATGCTCGCTGAGATCGGCAGACCTGCACGCCTGTGAGATGACCTCGCGGTTGCTGTCGTCGATGTATTCGAGTTCTCTGAAAAGCTCCGATAAGCTTTCTGCGCAGTCGGCGCGGGTATCTCCCTCGTCATAGGGCGAGATCCTATCCTGTACCTCACGGATGTAGGTCAGTATATCTCCGAGCCGCTTTGACAGCGGTTTTTCGGCGGTGAGGCGCGTTGCTGTCCGACGGCGCGCGTGCAGGAGCGTTCGGATCAGCTCCTCGCTGTAGGCATCACAGCCCTTCGCCGCGGTATGGGTGAAGCTCTCATAAGCGCTGTCGGCGCTGAGGATCAGCCGTGCCGCTTCGGGACAGGCGAGCGCGAGGCTGTGTTCGGTAAAGTCGGCGTATTCCATCTTAAGACGCGGGAACTGCGCACATGTAAGGCACAGATGTTCTTCGCCCAGTTCTTGATAGATCTCACAGAGCTTATCCTCGCCCCAGAAGGGACATTTCTTCTGTTCGGCTAGCTCAAAAATGCGGTCGCCGTCGCTGTCGGTATAGATCGCCTTTTGCAGCCTTTTGCCGAAACCGCTCTGTACGGTTCGGTAAAACGTTTCGGTATCGCTGTCGATCACGACGTCCCAGCCTTGGCAGCAGCTGTCGGGGCAGGCGGCGGCGATACATTGAAACGGCGCGTAGTATGCGGGATAATAATGCTTCATGTTGAGAATCCTTTCACTCTGATAACAGCATTATCCATTAAAATTCATACAAAGTCAACAAAAAGTATTGCATTTTGCGTGAACGGTGGTATAATATAATTCGATAAAAGAAATTGTGCCGAATGAATCATGCAGAAGGGCCCGCGGACATATACTGTACAAGGCTCGACCGCGTGAGGGTGGCACTCCGGAGAATCCCAACCGTAGATTGGGTGCCGAAGGGGCAAGCGCGTACGCGTCAATCTCTCAGGCAAAAGGACGGAGCTGACTTTACAAAGATCTGTGTTTGAGAGTCATGGCTTCGGCCGTGGCTCTTTTCGATTTCACGCAAAATTAACCGCTGATTTACCGCGGAGATTCTCCCCTAACTACTACGATATGGAGGAAAACACAAAATGTGGGAAAGTTTTCTCAAAACCGTTGAGACTGTCAACAGCACGCTCAACAGCTATGTATGGGGCTGGCCGACGATCATCCTGATCCTCGGCACCGGACTGTTGCTGACGATCCGCACCGGGTTTTTACAGGTACGCAAGTTCGGCGAATCGCTGAACACCACGATCGTACCGACCTTCAAGAGCCTGGGCAAGAAGAAGCAGGCTGACGGCAGGGTCCGCTCGATCTCCCAGTTTGAGGCGTTCTCGACCGCGATCTCCGGTACCGTCGGCACCGGCAACATCATCGGCGTCGTTGCGGCGATCCTCACGGGAGGTCCCGGCGCGGTGCTGTGGATGTGGATCTCCGCCTTCTTCGGGATGGTCACCAACTATGCCGAGAACGTCCTCGGTCTGTATTTTCGCAAGAAGGACAGCAAGGGCAATCTCTCCGGCGGCGCGTTCTACTACATCGCCTACGGTCTGAAGTGGAAGTGGCTGGCATATCTCGCCTCGATATTCTGTATTTTAGCCGCCATCGGTATGAGCGGCGTGCAGACCAACAAGATCTCCGGCGCGCTGTCGGAGACCTACTCCCGTGTGACCGGTTCGACCGAGAACCTTGAGATCGTCAAGCTGATCATCGGAATCGTGGTCGCGGGCGTAGCGGCGGCGATCATCATCGGCGGCATCAAGCGTATCGGTAAGGTGGCTTCCATGCTCGTTCCGTTCATGTCGCTGTTGTTTATCGTGTTGGCGCTGATCGCCATCATTACTCACTACTACCGCATCCCCGAGGCGTTCGGTCTGATTTTCTCCAAAGCGTTCAGCTTCAACGCTGTCGGCGGCGGTATCTTAGGCTTCACCTTTGCCACTGTCATCAAAAAGGGTATGGCGCGCGGCGTTTTCTCTAACGAAGCGGGTCTTGGTTCCTCGGTCATCGCACACTCGGCTTCCGAGACAAGAGAGCCTGTCAAGCAGGGCTTGTGGGGCGTTTTCGAGATCTTCTTCGATACCTTCATCATCTGCACCTTGACGGCGCTGATGTTCCTGACCACCTATGACGCGACCACCCTTTCTCCCGATATGGAGGACAGCGTGATGTCGATGTCGATGTTCTCCACCAATTTCGGCGGCTTCGGTACGGCGACCTTCTCCATCATCCTGCCGCTGTTCGCGTTCACCACCATCATCGCGTGGTCGTACTACGGAGAAAAGGCAGTAGAGTTCTTCTTCGGCTTTATGAAGGAGAAAAACCGTAAGTATCCCGTCACGATCTTCAAGGTGCTGTATGTTATCTTGATCGCGGCTTCCGCTACCATCCACAGCCAGCTGGTATGGGATATCAGCGATACCTGCAACGGTTTGATGGCGTTGCCCAACCTGATCTGTCTGGTAGCACTCAGCGGTCTGGTCGCTAAGATCACTAAGAACTACTTTGACCGCAAGAAGGGCGTTAAGGTAGAGCCGATGCTCTCGGCTTATCCCGAGATGAACGAGGAGTTCAAACAGGATATTATGTCCGGCGACGAAGAAATGAAATAAGATATCAACTTTTTGGTATATAAACGAAGGGACTGCGGTTTAACTGTAGTCCCTTCGTTTGAAATAATCACAATTATTGTTTGCAAATACAGTAGTTTTAGGGTACAATAAAATCAAAAAGCAGGGAGGATTAATATGTTAGGCGATTTTATGTACTGTAACCCGACCAGACTTTATTTCGGCGAGAACGCGCTCGATTTTCTGAGTGAGGAGCTGAAAAAATACGGCGATACCGTCATGCTCGTTTACGGCGGCGGTTCGATCAAGCGCAACGGTATCTATGACAGCGTTGTCGCTATCCTTAAGGATTGCGGCAAGAAGGTCGTCGAGGACGGCGGCGTTATGCCCAACCCGACTGCCGACAAGCTGCGCGAAGGCGCGAAGATCGCACGGGAGAACAAGGTCGATCTGATCCTTGCCGTCGGCGGCGGTTCTGTCTGTGACTACAGCAAGGCGGTATCCGTATCCGCCTACTGCGGCGATGATCCGTGGGAGAAGTATTACATCCGTTTTGACGAGCCTACGTGCGAGCTCATCCCCGTCGGTTGTGTGCTGACGATGGTCGGTACCGGCTCCGAGATGAACGGCGGCTCCGTCATCACCAACCATGAGCAGAAGCTCAAGGTCGGGCATGTTTTCGGCGACGAGGTGTTCCCGAAGTTCACCATCCTCAACCCGAAGTTCACCTACACCCTGCCCAAATACCAGATGACGGCGGGTATCTACGATATCTTCAACCATATTTGTGAGCAGTACTTTTCCGGCGAGGACGACTCTACCTCCGACTATGTGATGGAGGGGCTGATGCGCTCGGTGGTACATTCTTCCCGTATCGCGGTCAAAACCCCCGAGGACTATGAGGCACGCTCCAACCTGATGTGGACGGCGACATGGGCGCTGAACACGATGGTGGCAAAGGGCAAGGCGACCGACTGGGAGGTCCACATGATCGGTCAGGCGGTCGGCGCGTATACCGACGCGACCCACGGTATGACGCTGGCGGCGGTATCTCTGCCTTACTATAAGCGCATCCTGCCCTACGGCGTCAAAAAATTCGCGCGGTTCGCGAAGTACGTCTGGGAGATCCCGTCAGAGGGCAAGACCGATGAAGAGCTCGCGAAAGCCGGGCTCAAGGCGTTGGAAGCGTGGATGAAAGAAATCGGACTGGTGCTGAGCATCAAAGAGCTCGGCGCGACAGAGGAGATGCTCGAGGGCATCGCCGACGCGACCTTTATCCTCGAGGGCGGCTACAAGATCTTGACCCGTGACGAGGTTATCGACATTCTCAAAGACAGTATGAACGCTTGACAAGTTTGCAACGTAGTGGTAAAATTTCGTCATGTGGATTTGCATTTTGAACGAATATCCTATATGGAAAGTGAGTTGATCACATGAGCCGTATCATTGTCACGACCGACAGCACCGCCGATATCCCGGCGGATATCGCTGAAAAATATAACATCCGCGTCGCTCCCCTGCACGTTTTGTACGACAGCGAGGACTTTGCGGACGGCGTGGATATCCTGCCCGAGGACATCCTCAACCGTTTTGAAGAGAACGGTCAGCTGCCCTCTACCTCCGCGGTGACGCCCGAGGAATATCGTCAGTTTTTTGAGGGTATCCTCAGCGAGGGGTACACCGAGATCGTCCACATCGCCTTTGCGTCCGATATGTCCTCTACTTACCAGAACGCCGTGATCGCGGCGCAGGAGTTCGATGAAAAGATCCATATCGTCGACAGCCGCGTGTTGTCCTGCGGTATGATGCTGCTGGCGATCCGTGCCTGCGAGCTGAGAGATATGGGCTTTTCCGGCAAGCATATCGCCGACTCTCTCACCGATCTGATCCCAAAGAACATCGGCGGCTTCTTACTCAGCCAGCTGGAGTTCCTGCACAAGGGCGGCCGTTGTTCGAGCGTATCGCTGCTCGGCGCGAATCTGCTGAATATCAAGCCCTCTATCGTCGTGAAAGACGGCGCCATGAGCGTTGCGAAAAAGTACCGCGGCAAAGATGAGGCCTGCCGTCTGAAATATATGTGTGACCGTATCGCCGAGTTTGATGGGAGGATCGACACGAGCCGTATCGTCCTGCACACGACCTGCGACCTCAGCGACAAGGAACGCAAGTACTATAAGAAGGAGCTCAAAAAGCTGATCAAGTGCGACGAGATCGTTGTGTCCACCGCAGGATGCGTCATCACCTCTCACTGCGGTCCCGGCACCTTCGCCCTGTTCTTTATGTTAAAGTAAGTATGTACATCCGATCGCGCGCCGTAGAAATACGGCGCGCGTTGTTTTGCCTGTGTCATACTAAGTAGCAATAAAAAGCTTTAAAAAGATATTAGCGGAGAATTTCGCATGAGGGCGCAGGCAGGCTGGCGCCTGTCAAGACTGACAACGCAGTTATGCGGAATTCTCCGCAATAGATATTAAAGTGTTTTATTGCTACTTAGTATTAGCATCCGCTGTGTCTGCGAAGCATGAAAAAGTGTCGGAAATGGCTTAAAATAGCTGTTTTTTCGGTGTGAAAATGCATAAAAACACTTATGAATTATGTGAATCTTCAACAATTTTTTTCTTTTACTTCTGTTTAATGTAGACAAAGAAGAGAATCTGTGTTATAATCCCATTTAAATAAAAGAGGAGAGGAAACATGGCGAGTAATCTGAAAGTAATCATTGAAAACGCACAGGTAAAATTCAAGATCCCTTCAGGAACCCGTATGCTGGTGCGCCGCAGCTGTCATGCTGCCTTACAATCGGAGCACTATGACGCGCAGGCGGAGATCCACGTCGCTTTTGCGGATAACGATATCCTTCATACTTATGAGGATAAGCGTGTCAGCAATTTTGAAGCTCCCGAAGTGATCGCGATCCCGTCCGAAGAAAAGGGTGAAGACCTCGGTACGCTGGTGATCTCTATCGAGCGTATCCTCGAACTGGTACCGGTCTACAACCAGCCTTTTGAGATGGGTGTTGTTTTCGCGGCTGTTCACGGCGTGTTGAATCTTTTGGGGCAGTATTACACCGACGCTCAGACGAAAGAAGCGATGATGATGAAAGAAGCAGCGATCCTCACTGAGCTGGGCTACGCGCCTCTCGCGAATTACAACGGTTTGATGTAAATCTGTCGCCCGATCTTCGGGCGATTTTTTACTATATGGAAAGGATTAGTATTAGTATTAGTATAATATGAGAAAAACAGCGTTTCCGACTTTGGAAACGCTGTTGCTGTATCTGTTACTTTTCGCGATATTCGTCTTTCATCAAGCCGTACATCGCCGCGCTCACCTCGCCGAAGGCCCTGCTGCCGTCCTGCGGCATTTTCTCGCCGGTGACGCGGATATAGCCGCCCTTGCCGTCGGGAAATCTGCAGACGTACGCTCTGCCGCAGACGGCGGAGAGATCCTTGCGGTCATTCCATCGATCCATGCCGCTTTTGCGGATGACGTCCAGCACCGCCTGCGCTTCCTCGGCCGGAACGAAGTAGCGGTCGCAGTGCTCGTTCTCCGTACCGCCCTCGGTGTAGTGTTCGAGCAGCACCGTGTCGGGCGAGCGGGTATAGAGCACCAGCTCGGTGTACGGCATCGTGATCGGCGTGCCGACCGTGCGGGTGTAGCAGTCGACCAGCACGGCGCCCGCGGGTCGTTCGAGATAGGTTTTGATATCATACTGATTGTTCTTGCCGAAACAAGAGAACATCATGCTCACCGCCTTTTGATCCGATGACAAAAGCATATCATAACAGCGCCGCCGTGTAAAGAGGTCACAGGGTAAAATATCGCGTAAAATCGGCGATTCTATGGCGTTTTTGATGAATATATGTATTGACTTATCGTGGGTGTTCGTCTATAATTAACATAAGGTTTTATAGCTAACCTTGGATTACTGCCGGAGCTGTCTGATCGGCTCGGCTGACACTAAAGGAGGAAAAGCTTATGTATTACACAGCAGAAGTAACGAATATGTGCCCTGTCGCTAAGGGCGCGTATCACGGTCCTGCTCCCATCCCGGAAGAGGGTCAGTGGGTACAGGCAAAGGAAATCAAGGATATTTCCGGTTTCACACACGGCATCGGCTGGTGCGCTCCCCAGCAGGGCGCCTGCAAGCTCACACTGAACGTGAAAGAGGGTATCATCGAAGAGGCGCTGGTCGAGACGATCGGATGCTCCGGTATGACCCACTCCGCCGCGATGGCTTCCGAGATCCTGATCGGCAAGACCCTCTTAGAGGCGCTGAACACCGACCTTGTTTGTGACGCGATCAACACCGCTATGCGCGAGCTGTTCTTGCAGATCGTTTACGGCAGAACCCAGAGCGCCTTCTCCGAGGGCGGTCTGCTCGTCGGCGCTTCTCTTGAAGACCTCGGTAAGGGTCTGCGTTCGCAGGTCGGTACCATGTTCGCTACCCGCGAGAAGGGTCCCCGCTACCTCGAGATGACCGAGGGCTACTGCTCTCAGGTCGCTCTGAACAAGGACAACGAGATCATCGGTTATGAGTTCATCAGCTTCGGCAAGATGATGGACTTCATCAAAGCCGGCATGGACGCTAACGAAGCGATCGAAAAGGCTAAGGGCCACTACGGTCAGTGGGACAACGCGGCGAAGTATATCGACCCGCGTAAAGACTAAGGGAGGTGCACAGTATGGCTTTATTTGAAAACTACGACAGACGTATAGAGA
>CADAUE010000085.1 GCA_902790985.1 uncultured Ruminococcus sp. | reverse complement strand
TTTTTGTCTGACCGCGGCAAAACCACAGCGAACCCTGACGGGTTCGCGAGGATTTTAACAATGGGCAGGCGGAAATATGCCCGTCAAAACCACGGTTCGAATTATTCCTGTCACCCTACCGATTATTCTTTGAAAAACAAATCAAAAGGAGAGTGTAAGAATGATCAAAAAGTTTTGTGCTGAATTTATCGGCACCGGCGTACTGGTACTGCTGGCATGCGGTACCGCTACCGTGCTGAACTGCTCGCCCGAGCATCCCGGCGCGTACATCCTAACGGCGCTCGCGTTCGGTCTGGTGATCGTTGCGATGGCTTATTCCATCGGTAACGTCTCCGGCTGTCACATCAACCCGGCTGTCTCGATCGGCGTACTGCTCAGCGGCGGCATGACTGTCAGCGAGTTCTTTGTTTACATTATCGCCCAGTTCCTCGGCGCATCCGCAGGCGCGGCTGTTCTGGGACTGCTGGTCGGCTTCAACTCAAGCCTCGGCTGCAACGCGTGGTATCACGGCGGCTGGAAGCGCACCATGCTGATCGAAGCGATCCTGACCTTCGTTTTCGTCCTCGCTATCCTCGGCGTGACCTCCAAGAAGAAGTATGAGAACATCGCCGGTATGGTCATCGGTATGACCTTGACGCTGGTCCACATCTTCGGTATCTACTTCACCGGTACCTCCGTCAACCCCGCTCGTTCCTTCGGCCCTGCGCTGATGAAAGCTTTTGCGGGCGACACCACCGCGATCTCCCAGTACTGGGTATTCCTGGTAGCTCCGCTGATCGGCGGCGTACTGGCGGCGCTGGTATTCAGATTCTTGATCAAGAGCAAGGAAGCAGAATAATCATTCCTTAAAACAGCAACTCCCCGATCTTCGGATCGGGGAGTTTTTTTAGTTCATCAGATGCTCTAATACTAAGTAGCAATAAAAAAATTTATCCCTAATATCTGATTAAATCTTTTTATTAAGGATTAGTATTAACGATCAGAGCAGGGGGCTCAGCCACATCAGCGCACCAAGCTCAGAGCACTTGCGTCCGTGCGCTTTAGCGACATTCTCGTTGGTGATCTTGCCGAGATAGCAGTTCACGCCGCTTGCGATGACCGGATTCTTCCGGCAGGCTTCCTCCAGACCGTTTTCGGCGATCTGCAAGCCATAGCGCAGGGTCGCGTTGGTCAGCGCAATGGTACTGGTTCTCGGCACAGCGCCGGGCATATTGCCAACACAGTAATGCACCACGCCGTCCTCGATGTACACAGGGTCATCATGGGTGGTAACGCGGCTCGTTTCACCGCAGCCGCCCTGGTCGATCGCGACGTCAACAAAGACCGCGCCGTCCTTCATCTCGGGCAGATACTTTTTCTTGAAGAGCTTCGGGGTAGAAGCGCCGGGGATCAGCACAGAGCCGATCACGAGATCAGCGTCCCTGAGCACGCGCTCGATATTGCTGTCGGTGCTGACGAGCGTCTGGATATGCGCGCCGAAGAGGTTATCGAGCTCCTCCAGCCGCTTGAGGTTGATGTCAAGGATAGTGACGTTCGCGCCCATGCCGACAGCGATCTTACAGGCATTCATACCGACCGTACCGCCGCCGAGGATGACGACGTTCGCTTTAGGCGTACCGGGAACACCGGCGAGCAGGATTCCCTCGCCGCCGAAACGCTTCTCAAGATACTTCGCGCCCTCCTGGATCGACAGACGACCGGCGATCTGGGACATCGGCGCCAAAAGCGGCAGAGAATGATCGGTTTCCTGTAAGGTCTCATACGCGACAGCCTTGACCTTGCCGTCAAGCAGCGCGTCCATCTGCTTCTCGTCCGCCGCGAGATGGAGATATGTATAGAGGATCAGACCCTCGCGGAAGAAGCCGTATTCCTCTTCGAGCGGCTCCTTGACCTTGACCATCATATCGACAGCGCCCCAGACATCGGCGGCGTTGTCGATCATCTTCGCGCCTGCCTTGACATACTCGTCATCCGCAAAGCCCGAACCAACGCCCGCGCTCTTTTCTATATAGACCTCGTGACCCGCCGCGACATAGGAAGCGACGTTGTCCGGGGTCAGACCGACGCGGAACTCGTTATTCTTGATTTCTTTGACACATCCGATTTTCATAAAAATACCTACCTTTCAAACAAAACGTCATACATTGATATGCTCGAATTGGATAAATTACAACATGATAATAATACCGAATATGACTGTCAATAATTTTCTGTAATCGAAAAAACGCCGAAAATCGTCAATTTACACAATTCGATCGCTTCCCATACATATAAAATCACTAAACGGCGCTTTTTACAGCTCGCGCTTGATACTGTCGATCGCGCCTTTTTCGATGCGGCTGACCTGCGCCTGTGAGATCCCGATCTCCTCGGCGACCTCCGTCTGTGTCTTGCCGCGAAAATAGCGTAGAGAAAGGATCCTCTTTTCCCGATCACTCAGCTTCTTGATCGCCTCCTTGAAGGCGATCTCCTCCAGCCAGTCGCGGTCGTCGCTCTTGTCCCCTACCTGATCCATCACATAGACCGTATCCGTACCGTCGGTAAAGACCGGCTCATACAGCGACACAGGCTCGACGATCGCCTCCAGCGCAAGCACTACGCTTTCTTTGTCACAGTCGAGCGTCTGAGCGATCTCCTCCACCGTCGGCTCGCGGTTCAGCTTGACGGTGAGCTCCTCCTTCGCCTTCATCGCGTGATAGGCGGTATCGCGCATAGACCGTGAGACCCGCAGACTTCCGCTGTCACGCAGATGCCTTCTCAGCTCGCCCATGATCATCGGCACGCCATAGGTCGAGAACCGTACATCGAGACTCGCGTCAAAGTTATCGATCGCCTTCATCAGTCCGATGACCCCGACCTGAAACAGATCATCAAGGTTCTCTCCCCTGCCGGTGAAGCGCTGGATCACGCTCAGCACCAGCCGCAGGTTGCCGTTGATCATCTTCTCGCGCGCCTGCTTGCGCTCAGACTCAGAGCCGGTACGCATCCTTTTGAGCAGATCTTTCTTTTGTTCTTCGCTGAGTACCGGCAGCTTCGCGGTATCGACGCCGCACAGCTCGACTTTGTTGTACTGCAAAAAATCCCCCCGTGATCATACTGATGTTAGTATTGTCACGAGGGGATAGATTCATTCAGTTTTATGCTTCGCCATCGGTATAATTTTCTCTTGGAGAAAAATACGCTTCGATCGGCGTATCGTTGCTCTCCACGGCAGAGAGCTTGCGGCTGATCTGGCGGGATCGTACTCCGACAAGCTTATCCAGCTCCTTGTTCGCTTGATCGAGCTTCGTCTGGGTCGCCACCAACACACTGTTGAAGGTCTCGAACTCCTTCTTGACCGAGCCTAAGAGGTTCCAAACCTCTGCGGATCGCTTCTGCACGGCAAGGGTCCTAAAGCCCATCTGGATCGAGTTGAGCAGCGCCGCCATCGTGGACGGACCGGCGATATTGACCTTGTAGTCGCGCTGTAACAGCTCAACCATCCCGCGGTTGACGACCTCGCTGTACAGCCCTTCGAACGGCAGGAACATCACGGCGAACTCCGTGGTATTTGGCGGATCGATGTACTTGTCGCGGATATCCTTTGCCTCACGGCGGATGGTGTTGACAAGAGCCTTTGCCGCCGCGTCGACCGCTTCCTTCGAGCCGCTCTCATAAGCGTCGCGCAGAGCGGCGTAGCTGTCGCCCGGGAACTTTGAGTCAATCGGCAGGTAGATGAAGCCGTCGTCACGCGCGGGGAGCTTGATCGCGAATTCCACCACATCGCGCGAGCCTTTCTTGGTCGCGACGTTGGTGTCATACTGCTCGGGGGTTAGGATCTCTTCGAGGATATTGCCGAGCTGGATCTCGCCGACGATACCGCGCGTTTTGACGTTCGAGAGCACCTTTTTCAGATCGCCCACGCCGACAGCGAGGTTCTGCATCTCGCCCAGACCCTTATACACCTGCTCCAGCCTCTCGCTGACGAGCGCAAAGCTCTTGTTCATCTTTTCCTCGAGCGTCTTTTGCAGCTTTTCGTCAACGGTCGTGCGCATCTCGGCGAGCTGTTTATTGTTGTCCTCGCGGATATCACTGAGCTGATCCTCCATCGAACGACGGATGTTCTCGAGTTTCTGCTCATTCTCCAGTGAGAAGGTCTTGAACCGTTCCTCGAACTGATTGAACTTCTCCGTCTGCGCGGCAGAGTAACTCTGCTGGTTCATCGCGATCATGTCGCCCATATTCTTCACGGTACTCTGGGTTGAGCTGACGATCTCCGTACGCAGGGATGAAAGCTCCTCGCCGGTCGCTTTATTCTTTTTCGGAATAATGATGATCGCGGCTATCCCGACGACGATCGCCGCCGATACAAGGATCACCAAAATCACAAACTGGTACATTTCCATCACAGCACCTCTTATACAAATCCTTGATCATAAAATCCATCAGACAAAGATCATGAAGGATCCATATTACAATATCGTGTGCTTATTGTACCACTTACCGCTGTATCTTGTCAATTCATCCTGCTGTCATGTCCCAAAATCCGTATAGATGTACTTGTCACATTCCCCGGGGGAGTAGACAAAGCGGTCGATATGCCCCGAGGTGATGAAGTAGTCGGGCGTTTTCGGCACATGCTCCTCGAAGAAGTTGTCGATGATGATCAGCTTGACCTTCATTTTCTGCGGCAGGATGCTTTTGATATAGACCGCGGCGGTATCGCCGACATGGATATTATCGCGCAGCTCGGCAAGTCCCGCGAGGTTCGGCGTCAGCTCTACGAACGCCCCGTAGTTCTCAATCGAGCGGATCACACCCGTCACCGTCTCTCCCACCGAAAAGCGGCTGACGTTCTCCTGCCAGCTGCCCAGCAGCTCCTTGCTACTGAGGGTGATGCGGTTCCCGACCTTCGACTTGACCACCGCAAAGATGTCCATCCCGATCGAAAAACGCTCGTCGGGATGCTCGATGCGCGAGATCGAGATCGTGTCGATCGGCATCAACGCCACCAGACCGCAGCCGATATCACAAAATGCGCCGAACGGCTCGAGGTGCGTGATCTTCGCCGGGATGACGTCTCCGGACACCAGCGTACTCAGATATTTTTCCGCACAGAGCCGCTGTGCCTTGGCGCGGGACAGGATCGCGGTCGGACGTCCGTCGTCGTCGATCATCTCTTCTACGATAAAGCACACCGCTCTTCCGACGCGTGAGATCACCGCGATATCTCGCACATTTCCCTCGCGGATCCCCAACGCCCCTTCCTCACGCGGGATGATCCCGCGCATACACGGCAGATCGACGATAAGATCATGCTTGTGATCGCACAGAACCGCCCTTGCCTCCAGCACCGTTCCTCTCTCCATCGCCGCTTTCAAACCGTCGCACGATCCGATCGCCATGCGATTTTCAACGGTATTGATCCTCTTTCCCTCAGGCAGAAACGAAGTCATATACTCCTCCTGTACTTTTCATTTCATCGTATAGACGATACTAAAATCTATGAAAAGAGCTTCAGCGATATGACAAATTTTCCCGTAGCTATTGAAAAAACACAGCGATTATATTACAATAGATAGGTACTGCAAAACACGATAATGCAGATTTCAGCGCCCGCGGAGCGATCCGCGGCAGAAAGGAAACGAAATGAAACGTACATTAGCTATTATTTTGAGCATACTCATGATCGCCGCTTTAGCCGGCTGCGGTCAGAAGGTCGTAGGCTCCGGCACGACCGAGACCACCGCTCAGAAGAGCGACGCGTCCTCCAAAACCACGTCCGAGACCGTTGCATATGAGGCAAAGCAGGTCGAAGCGCTGCTCAACATCAACGACGTCCCCGCGGCTGATCTCAACGCGGCTGACGCGGATTACCAGAAGAAAGCTCCTGTCGAGGGCGAAGAGGTCGCTGTCCTGCATACCAACTACGGCGATATCTCCTTCAAGTTCTTCCCCGAGGTAGCGCCCAAGGCGGTCTACTCCTTCAAGGCGCTCGTCAAGGCAGGCAAATATGACGCCACCATCTTCCATCGCATCATCAACGGCTTCATGATCCAGGGCGGCGATTACACCAACTTCAACGGTACCGGCGGCGAATCCGCGTTCGGTGAATCCTTTGGCTTAGAGGTCTCCGATTACCTCTCCAACATCGAGGGCGCTGTCGCGATGGCGAACACCGGTCAGCCTAACTCCAACGGTTCCCAATTCTATATCAACCAGGTCAACAACAATAACCTCGACGGCAACTACACCGTGTTCGGACAGGTCTATGACGGTATGGACGTCGTCAACAAGATCGCCGCGGTCAAGACCGGCGCGAACAACAAGCCCGTCCAGGACGTCGTCTTAGAGAAAGCTGAGATCATCGCCTACGCAGGCTAAACGATCTCTAAAGCATGAAACGCGTCACAGCAATCGTACTCAGTTTATTGATCATCGCCGCCGTCATCATCGGCTGCGGTAAAAAGGAGGATTTTTCTATGGTACTCTCCGGAGGATACACCGATGTAAGCGAGGTTCCCAAGGCGAACCCTGCGGCGGCTGACGCCGAATATCAGCACAAAGACCCCGTCAAGGGTGAGATCGTCGCGACCCTGCACACCAACTTCGGCGACATCTCCATGCGCTTCTTCCCCGAAGTCGCGCCTCTGGCGGTCAACAACTTCATCGCTCTGGCGAAGGCGGGCAGATACGAAGACACCATCTTCCACCGCGTCATCAACGGCTTCATGATCCAGGGCGGCGACTACACCAACTTCAACGGTACGGGCGGCGAGTCGATCTACGGCGATGAGTTCGACCTCGAGATCGCCGAGCACCTCTCCAACATCGAAGGCTCCGTCGCGATGGCGAACCGCGGTCCGGGCACCAACGGCTCCCAGTTCTACATCAATCAGGTCAACAACACCTACCTCGACGGCGGCTATACCGTATTCGCGCAGGTGTTTGACGGCATGGACGTTGTCAACGATATCGCGCAGGTCGACACCGATATGCGCGATAAGCCCGTCAGCGACGTTGTCCTCGAGAGCATCGAGGTCTATCCCTACGAATAAATAACAGTGCCGCCTTGTGTGACAGGGCGGCATTTTCCCATCACCTTAAAGGAGCTGCCTATGGAAAGACCCGTTATCGCGATCATGTATGACTTCGACAAGACCCTCTGCACCAAGGACATGCAGGACTACGGCTTTATCCCGAGCCTTCAGATGCATCCCTCCGAGTTCTGGCAGAAAGCCAACGACTTCGGCGGCAGCGCCGAAATGGACGGGATCCTCGCCTATCTGTACACGATGATCGAAGAGTGCAAGCGCAAGGGGATCCCTCTCACGCGTGAAAAGCTGATCGAAAACGGCAGAAGCGTCGAGCTGTACCCCGGCGTCAGAGAGTGGTTCGAGCGCATCAACCTCTACGGCGCGGTACAGGGCGTCCAGATCGAGCATTATGTCATCTCTTCGGGACTCAAAGAGATCATCGAAGGCTCCGGTATCGCCGACAAATTCACCAAGATCTTCGCCTGTGAATTCCTCTATGACGAGAACGGCAACGCGCTCTGGCCGAAGACCGCCGTCAACTACACCAACAAAACCCAGTTCGTCTACCGCATCAACAAAGGCGTCCTCGATATCTCGAACGATATCGATCTCAACCGCTCCATGCCGGACGACAGTAAGCGCGTACCGTTTTCCAACATGATCTACATCGGCGACGGATTAAGCGACGTACCGTGCATGAAGATGATGAAAGCCTACGGCGGCTGCGCGATCGCGGTCTACCAGGACAGCAACAAGCATAAGGTCGAAGAGCTTCTTTTAGGCGACCGTGTCGACTTCATCTTCCCCGCCGACTACAGCGAGCACAGCAGGCTCAACAAGACCGTGCACAATATCATCAAGAAGATGGCGATCAGCGACGAGCTGAACCAGGAGAACGCCCGACAACTCGCGGCGTTGCAGAAAGAAAGCTGAATATATTTCCGATAAAGAATAAACTTCCCCGATGCAAGCACTAAAGTGTCCGCCGGACACTTTACCCTCGCTATGCAAGGATAAATCCTTCCCTACGGGCTCTTGCGCTGCAAGCAGCGGGGTATTTGACCCTTTTAATCGGTTGAGATTGCCACGGGGCGCATTTCAGATTGTC
>CADAUE010000084.1 GCA_902790985.1 uncultured Ruminococcus sp. | reverse complement strand
ATCACATTACTATAAAAGGGTGCGGGTATCCCGCCCTTCACTATTCACTATTCACCATTCACTATTCACTTGAACTATAAACCACGTAAAGGGAAGCCGAAAATCAGCTTCCCTTTACAATATTGATTAGGTTAAATTAGAATGCGGTGTTCAACAGAGTGATACCGTCGATGTCGAGATCGAAGTAAGGAGCGGAGCGGTACTCGGACTCGTGGAAGTAACCGTCAGCGATGACCTCGGTGTCACCCTTGTACTCAGCGTCGGTGTCAACGTCAGCCATGTAAGAGGTGAGGGTCTCACCCTTAACGGTGAAGGTAGCGGTATCGAATACGTGGATCTCGCCGCTCTCGAGCTTCGCCTTGACCTCATCGATCTTCGCCTGGGTGTCCTTGGCGGCAGCCTTATCGTTGACGTCGGTCAGAACAACAGACTGGGTAGCCAGGGTACCGGTCCAGTCAGCGTCGATGGACTGGCCGTTCATAGCAGCCTTGATCGCATACTCGAGGTAGGGGGTCCAGTCGATTCTGGAAGATACGATAAAGGTGTTGGGGCAGGATTCTACGGTAGAACCGTTGTAGGAAACGTCGGGAACACCCGCGTCCTCACAAGCGGTCGGAGCGCCCATGGAATCGGCGTGCTGAGAGATCAGAACGCACTTGTCGTTGATCAGAGTGGTAGCAGCTTCCTTCTCTGCGGTCTCGTCATACCAGGAACCGGTGAACTGGACTTCCATGGTAGCGGTCGGGCAGATGGAGCGAGCGCCGAGGAAGAAGGAGGTGTAGCCGGACTTAACCTCTGCGTAGGTGTAAGCGCCAACGTAACCGATCTTCGCCTCATCAGCGGTGATCTTGCCGCTCTCGATCATCTCGTTGAGCTTCAGACCCGCGGCAACGCCTGCGAGATAACGACCCTCATAGATCGAAGCGAAAGCGTTGTGGAAGTTCGCGAGGTTCTCGGTGTGAGCCTTGGTGCCGGTAGCGTGAGAGAACTGAACGTCCGGGCACTCTTTCGCGGCAGCGATCATGAAGTCCTCATGACCGAAGGAATCCGCGAAGACAAAGCCGCAGCCCTGGTCTACCAGGTCAAGAGCGGTGTTCTTACAGTCGTTGGTCTCACCGATGTTGGTCTTGAGGATGCACTCAACGCCCAGGTTCTCACAAGCCTGCTTTGCGGCGTTGATGAAGTTGAGGTCGTAGGTGGAGTTCTCATCGTGCAAGAAGATGAAACCCGCCTTGAAGTCGGTCTTCTTCTGATCTGCGGTAGCAGCGCCGTTGTTGGCGGTATTGCTGTTGGAGCCGCCGCAGGCAGCCAGCGCGCCGCATACGAACAGTACGGCTAAGACAATTGCAACAATTTTCTTCATTTTTTCCTCCTGATAGTATCAATATAAGGATTTTTACAGGCGTTGACCCATCTATGGCAACGCCGACAACTCAATTATACATAATCCCAAAAAAGTTTACAATCCGAAATAGTGTCAAATTTGTTACCGCCGAATGGGTTTATTTTATCATTTTTAACAAATTGTGAACAAACCCCGCCGATACCGCCGTTTTATAATTCGTCTTTGACAATTTGAACCGGCTGTTGCATACGGTTTTGAAAAGGGGTATAATGAGATCAGAACCTACCCGGGAGGTCAGAGATGTCCGATTTCATCATCCGAGGCGATATCTGCACGAGCGCCGATAAAAAAACGATCCAAACCTATGAGGACAGCTATGCCGTCTGCGCGGACGGCGTCTGTAAGGGTGTTTTCGCGAAGATCCCCGAGCGATACCGCGACCTGACCGTACACGACTATCGCGGCAAGCTCGTTATGCCCGGCATGGTCGATCTGCATATCCACGCGCCGCAGTACGCCTACCGCGGGCTGGGCATGGATATGGAGCTGCTGAGCTGGCTCGATCACTATGCCTTTCCGGAGGAGGCGAAGTATCGCGATCTCAGCTATGCCGAGAAAGCGTACGGCATCTTTGCCGACGCCGTCAGGCACAGCGCCACGACGAGGATGGTCGCCTTCGGAACGCTGCACAGAGAGGCGACCGAGCTTTTGATGGACAAAATGGAAGATACGGGGATCGTCAGCTTCGTAGGCAAGCTGAATATGGATCGCAACAGCCCCGACGACCTGCGCGAGAGCTCGGCAGAGGAATCCGTCGCCGAAACAGAGCTTTTTCTCAAAGACGCCCTCGGTCGCTACCGCAACACCTATCCCATCATCACGCCGCGCTTTGTTCCGTCCTGCACGGACGCGTGCATGGAGGGGATCGGGAAGCTCAGCGAACGGTACGGCGTTCGCGTCCAATCGCACTTAAGCGAAAATCCCGGCGAGGTCGCATGGGTCAGAGAGCTGTGCCCCGATACCGCGTTCTACGGCGAAGCCTACGACCGCTTCGGGCTGTTCGGCAAGCCGCAGCAAACGGTCATGGCGCACTGTGTCTACTCTTCCGACGAGGAGATCGCCCTCATGAAAGAGAACGGCGTTTTCATCGCTCACTGCCCCGCCTCCAACATGAACGTTGCCTCGGGTATCGCGCCGATCCGCAGATACCTCGACCTTGATCTGCGCGTGGGGCTCGGCTCAGACGTCGCGGGCGGTCAGACAGAGAGTCTCTTCACCGCGATGGTAGAAGCCCTGCAGGTCAGCAAGCTTTATTGGCGGATCGTGGATAACAGCTGCAAGCCGCTGTCGGTCGACGAGGTCTTTTACATGGCGACCAAGGGCGGCGGCGAATTCTTCGGCAAGGTCGGCGCGTTCACAGAAGGCTACGAGTTCGACGCGATCGTCATCGACGACAGCCGTCTCCCCCATCCGCAGGAGTTGTCGACAAAAGAACGCCTCGAGCGCGCGATCTATCTCGGCGGCGATATCAAAGCCCTCGTCGCCAAGTATTGCAGAGGAAAACGGATCCTGTAACGCATGAAGCGTCTTCGATCATGAAGGCGCTTTTTCTATATCAAGAGGCAACGAAAAAAGTTTTTCAAAAATTTTTGACTTTTTTCAAGATCCCCCGATTTTTGTCATAGTGTTGTCATAGTGGGTATGTTATGCTATAGCCACAGTCAAGGAAACAAACGAAAATCTCAAACAACACCTTGACCGAATAAATCCAAAGATCAAATGAAAGGGGATCACGTCATGAAAAACACTTACAACAACAACGAAATGAGACACGCCGACATGGAGAACAGGAACGTCAAGTACGATGAGAGATTTGACGACACCATGAACGTCAACTACGATCAGAGATATGACCGAAGATACGACGACAGGTTCGGCGACAACTACGACAACTACAACGACATCGGCGACGATCCCGTTATGAACGCTCCCAATCATCCGAATAGCCCGAACTATCCGAACGATCCCAACTATCCGAATAACCCGAACAACGGCAAGAAAACAAGCGGCACAAAGCTGTTGGTCGCCACCATCATGGTCGCCGTCGTCGCGGTCAGCACCTGCCTTACCGTCTACTTCTGCACCTCGGCGAACGCCGAAGCGGCGAAGAAACAGCTGCCGACACAGGCAACGGTCGTCGCGACGGTCAAGCCGACCCAAAAAGCTACCCAGAAGGCGACCCAGAAACCGACGCAAAAGCCGACACAGAAGCCTACGCAGGCGCCCACACAGAAGCCGACTCAAAAACCCACACAGGCTCCTAAGCCCACACAGGCGCCGACACAGGCTCCTACCCAAAGCCAGACTCGTCGCTGATCACCGACCGGTGTTTGAGCCGTGGTAACAACCTATTACAAGCCGCATACATCAAGTATCGCGGACTTGATGAATATAGATGTTAACTCACTCCTTTTTTCTAATACTAAGTAGCAATAAAACCTCACTCGAGAAACAACGCTCACGGAAAACCTCCGTGAGCGTTGTGCTGTTCTCTGTATGATCTTTCATACTAAGTAGCAATAAAAAGCTTTAAAAAGATATTAGCGGAGAATTTCGCATAACAAGGCGGAGGGCGCAGGCAGGCTGGGGCGCAGGCAGGCTGGCGCCTGTCAAGACTGACAACGCAGTTATGCGGAATTCTCCGCAATAGATATTAAAGTGTTTTATTGCTACTTAGTATTATATCCTACGCTGTTATGACCGTACCCGCGTTCCCTTTCGCGGCTTCACCTGCGTCGGACAGGGCGGCGATGACCGCCTTTCTGCCCTTTCCTCCGCTGACAAAGCGCGCCGCCGCCTGTACCTTAGGGAGCATACTGCCGGCTGAGAACTGCCCCTCGCCGACATAGCGGTCGACCTCCGACAACGTCATGCTGTCGAGCGACTTTTCATCGGGTGTACGGTAATTGATCTTCACCCTGTCCACTGCCGTGAGGATCAAAAGAACGTCGGCGTTGAGGTTCTCCGCCAAAAGCGCGGAGCAAAAATCCTTGTCGATCACCGCCGCGCAGCCTTTGAGGAACTCTCCCTTTCTGCGCACGGGGATCCCTCCGCCGCCACAGCAGATGACCACAGACCCCTCCTGTGAAGCGGCGCGGATGGCGTCGATCTCGATGATATACTGCGGCATGGGCGACGCGACCACACGCCGCCATCCTCTGCCGGCGTCCTCGGCGATCGCGTAGCCGTACTGCTCAGAGAGCCGCTGCGCCTGCTGCCGCGTCATGAACTTGCCGATCGGCTTTGTCGGGCGGCGCATCGCGGGGTCGTCGTTGCTGACCTCCACCTGCGTGATGATAGTGACGACGGGCTTGTACAGTCCGCGGCGCGTCAGCTCCTTGCGCAGGGCGTTCTGGATATCGTAACCGATATACGCCTGGCTCATGGCGACGCACATCGACAGCGACGTTTTCTCCTCGGTGGGGTCTTCCAGCAGCAGCGCGTTCATCGCGGCGTCGATCTTCCCGACCTGCGGGCCGTTGCCGTGGGTGATGATGACCTCGTTGCCGTCCTCGATCAGATCGGCGAGCGCTCTTGCGGTCAGCTTGACCGCTTCAAATTGTTCCGTTAGATTCTTGCCCAAAGCGTTCCCGCCGAGGGCGACGACGATTCTGTTCATAAGCATCTCCCCCTTGGTAATAGGGATCTTTTTGGGTGAATGGTGAATGACTAATGGTGAATGGTGGTGGGAAACGCTTCGCGTTTTTGATTCCTATCAATGTTCTGTAATGATTATCAATCGGGTGCGGGTGTCCCGCCCTCAACCATTC
The DNA here is from genome assembly GCA_902790985.1 of uncultured Ruminococcus sp. GTDB lineage: Bacteria > Bacillota > Clostridia > Oscillospirales > Acutalibacteraceae > Ruminococcoides. The sequence goes on along the minus strand of CADAUE010000084.1, from coordinate 10,681 downwards.
ACCATTCACTATTCACCATTCACCAATCAATACGTCTTGCGTTCTTTTGCCTTTGCCTCCAGCTCCTCCAGCGCCTTCGCGGGGTCTTTGACCTTAGCTAGGAAGATCATCGCGGCGATGATGTAGGGCTTGTAGGACGCCTGCTTGTACAGCGGCGCGCGATAGCGGTCGAATACGGACGCGGCGACCTCGCCCTCTTTGCAGGACACATCGGTGATGTCGGCAGGCAGACAGTGCAGATACAGCGCCTTGCCGTCCCTCGTGAGCGACATCATCTCTTCGGTACATTCCCAGTCCTTATGGGTGGCGTTCTCGGCGAGCAGCTCCTTTTCGAGCTTGTCGATCCCGTCAAAGTCGCCCTTGCCGTAGAGGACGGTACGCTTCTCCATCGCGGAGAAGGACGCCCAGCTCTTGGGATAGACGATATCGGCGTCCCTGAACGCTTCTTTCATATCGTTGGTTTTCATAAACGACCCGCCGCTTTTCGCTGCATTCTCTTTCGCGACCTCTTCGACCTCGGGCATGACGTCATAGCCCTCGGGATGAGCGAGGACAACGTCCATGCCGAAGCGGGTGAACAGACCGATCACGCCCTGCGGAACGGACAGCGGCTTGCCGTAAGACGGCGAATATGCCCATGTCATGGCGACCTTCTTGCCCTTGAGATTCTCGACCCCGCCGAAGTAATGGATCACATGGTCGAGGTCGGCGAGGGTCTGGGTCGGGTGGTCGATGTCGCACTGGAGGTTGACGAGGGTCGGCTTCTGCTCGAGAACGCCGTCCTCAAAGCCCTCTTTCAGCGCGTCGGATACCTCTTTCTGATAGGCATGACCCTTGCCGATATACATATCGTCACGGATGCCGACGACGTCCGCCATGAACGAGATCATGTTCGCGGTCTCGCGGACGGTCTCGCCGTGGGCGATCTGGCTCTTGCCCTCATCGAGATCCTGCACCTCCAGCCCCAGCAGGTTGCAGGCGGATGCAAAGGAGAAGCGGGTGCGGGTGGAGTTATCGCGGAAGTTGCTGATCCCTAACCCTGAGTCAAAGATCTTGGTGGAGATATTTCTTTCTCTGAGATCGCGCAGCGCGTCGGCTACCGCAAAGACGGCGGCGATCTCGTCATCCGACTTGTCCCATGTCAGGAAGAAGTCGTTTTCGTACATATCTTGAATATCCAAGCCGCGGAGTTTAGCGGCGAGTTCAGCTGTTTTGCTCATGTTCTTCTCCTTACATTAATCCCACTTCTTTATTGAAGGCTTCGATGTACTCGTCGAGCTGCTCTGCCTGCTTGTGCACAGCGTCCCAGGTGCCCTCGGTGTCGTACCACAGAGCGTTCAGTTCCTCGGCGGTTTTGCCCTGCTGTTCGACCCATGTATAATACTTGAGGTTATGCACGCGCTTACGCTCCTTGTAGGTCAGCTCCAGCAGGTTATCGTCTTTCAAGGCGAGCATGTGCAGGTTGTGGTCGAGCTCAGCCGCCTGCTGAGAATAATCGCCGTACATGTCGTTCAGCTCGTCGATACGGCTCTGATACATCACAGCGGAGTCGGTCAGAACGGTGCCCAGCACATCATGCTCGGTCAGCTCATAATACTTTGCCATCTTGATACAGCACAGGATGTTCGCGATACCGCTGATACCAAGGTAGGAGAGGGTCTCGACGAAATCGCTGTCCAGACCGAGGGTATCGGTCAGATACTTCTTACCGGGTTCGGTGTTGAACAGTCGGAGCAATCTCTGACTGTCCTCATCGTCGATGGCGATCGCCATGTCGGTGTTCTTGACGTTATGGATCCACGGGATATGCTTGTCGCCGATGCCCTCGATGCGATGACCGCCGAAGCCGTTATCGAGGATCGTAGAGCACTGTAAGGCTTCGCCTACGCCCAATTTTAGGTTCGGGTACTTTTCTTTGAGGTAATCGCCCGCGCTCATGGTTCCCGCGGAACCGGAGGTGAAGCACGCGCCCGCGAAACGGTCATGCTCGCCCTTGATCGCTTCAAAGGTATCGGCGAGCGCGTAGCCGGTAACGTTGTAATGCCACAAGGGGTTGCCCATCTCTTCAAACTGGTTGAAAATCATGACGTCGGGGCGTTGTTTGAGCTCCCATGTTTTATCGAAGATCTCTTTGACGTTAGATTCACAGCCGGGGGTCGCGATGACCTCACCCGCAATCTTAGAGAGCCATTCAAACCGCTCGCGGCTCATCTCGGCGGGAAGGATGGCGATACTGTCACAGGAAAGGAGCTTGGAGTTAAACGCGCCGCCGCGGCAGTAGTTGCCGGTAGACGGCCAGACAGCCTTATGACGGGTGGCGTCGAACTGACCTGTCACGAGGCGGGGAGCTAAGCATCCGAACGACGCGCCCACCTTATGACAGCCGGTCGGGAACCACTTGCCGACCATCGCGAAGATCCGCGCCTTCACGCCGGTGAGGACTGAGGGCAGCTCGATATAATTCGGCACCTCGCGGTACAGACCGCCGCTCTCTTTCGGCTCATTCTTCCAGCTGATACGGAACAGGTTAACGGGATCGACGTCCCACAGCCCTGTGGTTTTGAGCTTCTCCTTGATCTGATCGGGGATCAGCTCGGGATCTCTCATTTGTTTGATGGTGGGGATGATGATGTGATTCTCCCTCGCCTTTTCGATGTTGTGCCGTAACCCCTCTTTGTTGACGGTAAAATCAATCATGGTTTTCTTCCTCCTTGGTGTCGATATACGAATATAGCGTGAACTTTGAAATGCCGAAATACTTGGCGATCTTATCGCCCGACTTGGTGATCAAGAGAGCGCCCTTCGAGTTGAGATAACGGATGGCGCGCTGTTTGTCCTCTTTGTTCATCAGATGAACGGGCTTGCCGATCAGCTCGGTGGACTTCCACAACAGCTCGTCGAGCAGCTCGCCGACATGGGGCGTGATCTTTTCGGGTTCACAAGCCGTCGCGGGAGCGGTCATCTCGGTGATCGCCGACGCCGCTACGCTCAGGGCGGTGATGTCGTGGTTGATCGAGAAGATCGCCGCGACCCTGCCGCTGTCGTCGCGGATATAGACGGTGGTGGATTTGAGCACCTTGCCGTCGGAGGTCTTGGTGAAGTAGCCGATACGGTCCTCGTGGTTTTCTTCCGCGCGGATCAGTTCCTCGAGTACGACTGCCGACGCGCCGTCGCCGACCTTGCGGCCTGTCACCTCGCCGTTTTCGATGTAGATGATGGAGCTGTCGGCGGCGTTATCTCCGGTCAGATCATGCACGGCGACCTCACAGCTTTTGCCGTAGTGCAGGGCGATCGCATGCGCCAGCGCGCACAGGGTGGTTTTGAGTTGTTCGCTGAGCATCAAATCACCTCTCTTACTCTTTTATTCTAATACATAAACGCCGCATAATCAATGGATTTTTCAAAGAAATCTAAAAATTTTTGAGAAAAATCAAAAATTTATTTGACACGTGGTTCCTGCGTAGTATAATGAAGTCAAAGACAGCATTTTTTGCGCTGAAAAAGGAGGAGTTAACATGGATTTTGAACAGATCAAAAAAGCGGCTGAGGGTTACGAAAAGGACATGACGGCGTTCCTTAGGGAGCTGATCGCCATCCCGAGCGAATCCGCCGAAGAAGAGGGCGTCGCCAAATGCATCGTCGCGCATATGGAAAAGCTCGGCTATGACGAAGCGTTCATCGACAAGATGGGCAACGTCCACGGCGTGATGGGCAAGGGCGAGAAGATCATCGCCTATGACGGTCACATCGACACCGTAGGGCTGGGCGAGATGTCCAACTGGAAGTTCGACCCCTACAAGGGCTATGAAAATGATACCGAGATCGGCGGACGCGGTTCCTCCGACCAGACGGGCGGCGTGGTATCCGCCGTCTACGGCGCGAAGATCATGAAGGATCTCGGGCTGATCCCCGAGGGCTATAAGGTGCTGGTGACCGGTACCGTACAGGAGGAGGACTGCGACGGCTTATGCTGGCAGTTCATCCACAACGAGATGGACGTCACCCCCGAGTTCGTCGTAATCACCGAGCCGACCGACAAGGGCATCTATCGCGGTCATCGCGGCAGAATGGAGATCCGCGTCGAGGTCAAGGGCGTATCCTGCCACGGCTCCGCTCCCGAGCGCGGCGACAACGCGATCTACAAGATGGCTGAGATCGTGCTGGACGTCAAGGAGCTCAACGAACGCCTGCACTACGATCCCTTCCTCGGCAAAGGTACGATCACCGTCACCCAGCAGTTCTACAACTCCCCCTCCCGCTGCGCGGTAGCCGACTTCGCGGCGATCTCGCTCGACAGACGTCTGACCGACGGCGAGACTTGGGAGAGCGCGCTTGAAGAGGTTCGCAGCCTGCCGTCCGTCAAGAAGTACGGCGCAGAGGTCAGCATGTACACCTATGAGCGCCCGTCGTGGACGGGACTGGTCTATCCGACCGAATGCTTCTTCCCCACCTGGGTCATCCCCGAGGATCATCCCGCGTGTAAGGCGATGGTCGCCGCTCACAAAGGGATGTACGGCGAACCGAGGGTCGACAAATGGACCTTCTCGACCAACGCCGTCTCCATCATGGGACGCTACGGCATCCCGTGCATCGGCTTCGGACCGGGAGCAGAAGCCCAGGCGCACGCTCCCAACGAGATCACCTGGAAAGAAGACCTGGTACGCTGTGCCGCCGTGTATGCCGCCGTACCGATGAACTACGTCAAGGAAAAGTAAGATGAAGAACGTTATATGCTGTCGATGCGTCAAATGCGGCAAAGAGTACGCCGCAAAGCCCGACGTCGCGACCTGTGACTGCGGCGGGATCCTCGACGTCATCTACGACTACGACTCTATCAAAACCGTTTTCGACAAAAATACGCTCAAGCATCGCGACGAGCCGACCATGTGGCGCTACCGCGAGCTGCTCCCCATCGAAGAGGACACCGCCCCCGCGGGACTGCGGGTCGGGATGAGCCCGCTGTACGAAGCGCCGAAGATCGCCGATGACCTCGGCATACGCCGCCTGTACATCAAGGACGACGGCGTCAACCCGACCGCGTCGCTCAAAGACCGCGCCTCGGCGATGGCGGTCACTAAAGCGATTGAAGCGGGCTACGACACGATCGCGTGCAGTTCTACCGGCAACGCGGCTTCATCCCTCGCGGGCAACGCGGCGAAGGCAGGCTTAAAGACCTATATCTTTGTCCCCGCCAGAGCGCCCAAGGGCAAGATCGCCCAGCTGATGATGTTCGGCGCGAACCTCACCGCCGTAGACGGCAGTTATGAGGAAACATTCGAGCTGAGCAAAGCCGCGATCGACAAATACGGCTGGTACAACCGCAACGCCGCGATCAATCCCTATCTCAGCGAGGGCAAAAAGACCGTCGCGCATGAGATCTGCGAACAGCTCGGCTTCCATGCTCCCGACTTTATCGCGGTATCGGTCGGCGACGGCTGTACCGTGGCGGGCGTATACAAGGGGCTGTACGATATGTACATGGTCGGTCTGATCGACAAGATCCCGCGTATCATCAGCGTGCAGGCGCAGGGCTGCTGCCCCATCAACACCGCCGTGATGAACGACGCGCCGTGGCAGCCGCAGGAGGAGAACACCTACGCCGACTCGATCGCCGTGGGCGTTCCGCGTAATCCCGACAAGGCGATCAACGCTATCAGGAACAGCGGCGGGGTCTGCGTCAACGTCACCGACGACGAGATACGCGAGGCGCAAAAGTACCTTGCGAGAAACGCGGGCGTGTTCGGAGAACCTGCCGGCGTGACTGCCACAGCCGGTCTGATGAAGCTCAGCCGCGAGGGGAAATTGCCCCACGACGCGACCGTCGTGTCCATCGTCACGGGCAACGGCTTAAAGGACATCGACTCCGCGATCCAATCCGTCGGAGAACCCGTACACTGCAAGAACGATCTGGCGGAGTTTGAAGCGAAGTTCGGGTTGTAAAATACGCAATAACAACCAGGTTGAGATTGCCACGGCTCCCAAGGGAGCCTCGCAATGACAATTTAATTGGATATTCCTAACTTTTGGGTATATAAAATGACGTCCCGAGGGAGCCTTTCCCTCGGGATGTCGTTCGTTTATTCCTGTGCTGTCTCCATCATATCTGCTTTATTCTGCGCCTTCTCCATTCGCTTCCAGTTGATAAAGCCGTAGATATCGTTGACAAGGAAAGCGCAAAAGCAGATCGCTACGCCGATATACCCGCTGTCCTCGATGGACGCCAGCACCCACAGCACGATCAGCACAATATCGTTCAGCGCATAGGCGACCGCGTAATACGGACTGCGCCTGCCCGTCAGGTATACGGCGGCGAAGCTCGTCGCAACGGACAGGGTGCTCGGCAGGATATTCGCCGTACCGAGAGCGCTGAGGATAAAGTAGAACGCAACCGTAACGCCCGCCGTCAGTATCGCCATCAAGAGCCAATCCCTTTTGCTCAGCTTTGCATTGACCGTCACCTGCGAGCGTTGGCCTTGATAGGGGTGCCTGAGCCATTGTATCAGCGACCACACCGACATCGGCAGCGTCATCCCGACGTAGGTGATCAGCTCGCCGTAATAGGCGAAGGTGTAGGAGATATAGCCGTAGATCGAGCTGAACACGATCATCAGCACCATGCCGAACGGATTCCCCTTCGCGGCGAAGAGCAGGGAGGTCACGCCGATCAGCGAGGCGATGTAGCTCAGCCAATTCGCTCGGTCGAATTCGACAAACGCGACCGTGATGATCGCGAACGAGACCGTCCACAGGATCTTTTCGGCGTTGGAGAAATAATTCAGCTTATCATAAAATCGTTTCATCAGATTCATTCCTCAAAAAAGCATCCACGGCGTATCTTCAAAGACCTAACGATACGCTGTGAATGCTTGATACATACATCTACATTCCTACCGCAGTAGCTCTCAATCGTTCGTGCATTGCACTCCGATTCTTGGGAGAGCCTTGCATGGGAGTTGTAACCCAAATCAAAGATTTGGACAACTCCTCACCGGTGGCAGTTATATTATATAGAAATCAATGGGTGCGGGCACAGCCCGCCCTAAACTCCTAACTCCTAACTCCTAACTCCTAACTCAATTTCAAATCTCCGTCCTTGACCCAGCCGATCTTGCGGAAGATCAAGTTGATCAGCGGAGTGATCACAGCGGGGAGGACGATACAGATTAGGATCAGTCCGATCCAGTCCATCGCGCCGGGCGCGATCACTTCGGCGCCCTTGGCGATCGCTTCCTCAGACGGGTTGAGCCAGCCCGTGATCACGCCGATCTGGCCGCACAGACCGCAGGTGCCCATGCCCGAGTTGATCGGCGCGCCGTTCATCTGGAGCTTGAACACGCAGGTCGCGATCGGGCCTGTGATCGCCGAGGTGAGGATCGGCGCGATCCAGATGCGCGGATTCTTCACGATGTTCGGCATCTGCAGCATCGAGGTACCTAAGCCCTGGCTGACCAAACCGCCCCAGCGGTTTTCTTTGAAGGACATCACGGCGAAGCCGACCATCTGGGCGCAGCAACCCGCGACAGCCGCGCCGCCGGCAAGACCCGTCAGCGCCAATACCGAGCAGATCGCCGCCGAAGAGATCGGCAGGGTCAGCGCGATACCGACCAGAACCGATACCACGATACCCATCAGGAAGGGCTGTAATTTCGTTGCGGAATCGATCAGAATACCGAAGGCAGAAGCCGCCGTACCAATCGGGGGCGCGATCAGCTTTGCCAGCGCCACGCCGACGAGGATGGTCACCGCAGGGGTCACGAGGATATCGACCTTGGTTTCCTTGCTGACCGCCTTGCCGCACTCGGCGGCGATGATCGCGATGATCAACACGGCGAGCGGTCCGCCCGCGCCGCCCTCGGCGTTAGCCGCCCAACCGACAGCCGCTAAGGAGAACAGCACCATGGGGTCTGCCTTCAGCGCGTAGCCGATAGCGACCGCCATCGCGGGGCCCGATACCGCCATCGCGTAGGTACCGATGTCAGTGAAGAACTGCCATCCCGACAGCACGCCGATCGTCTTGATGATCGTACCGATCAGCAGGGAGCAGAAAAGACCCTGCGCCATCGCGCCGAGCGCGTCGATGCCGTAGCGCTTCCACGATATTTCAATATTCTTGCGTTTTAAAAACGCTTTTACCTTACTCAATGTTTTCCCTCCATCAATAAAAATGGATTTATCCAAACATCAATATATACAACGAAATGCCGAAAGTCAACGGACGATCGGCATTTACTCTGTTTTGAACAATTTCAGCGTTTTAAAGCGCCGTTTTATTGCACAATTTTTTTATGATTTTCTATGCAGTTTATACAGCGTGGCTTGTCGCGACAACGTCTACGCCTGTGCCGGCAACGTCATGGATCAGCACCTCGCCGATGACGACGGGAGCTTGCGCGACGGCGGCGTTGATCTCTCGCATGACGTCGTCGATCTTGCTCTTGGGGATATCGTGCTCGGTCTTACAGGACACGCGCTCGCGCTTGCCGCCCTCTACCTTGACGGTGGAGGTGACGATACGCATGGGGTTTACGACCTCTTTCTCGGCATAGTTCTTGCCGCGCGGACAGGTATAGCCGCTGATATTCTTGATCTCATCGCCGTCCATCTCGACCGTTAAAAGACAGCCCAGCGGACAGTTGATACAGGTCAGTTCTCTTATCTCCATCGTTATTCCCCCTCTATCTTGATCGTGATCGTTTGCAGATCGGGATGTTCCGAAAGCTGTTTTGACATCAAAATGACCTGCTCCATCTCACCGGGAGCGATCACGCGCTTTTTCTTGTGCTGCACGCGCGTATCGTCAAAATACACGCTGACATAGGCGTCCTTGTACACATCTCCGACGCGGAACCGCACGGTCAGCTTGTCGCCGATCCGGTCGGGGTCGAGGGTGGAGGGCACGGTATAGCGCACGCCGCTCTCGGCTTTCAGCGCGATCGTCTCGGATGCTTCGGCGATCTCGCCCTTGACGTAGCGCGCGGCGGTCTCACCCGCCTTTGCCGCTTCCTCGGACACATAGTCGACGAGGTCGTGTACGTGCAGGACGTTGCCGCAGGCGAACACGCCTTTGATGTTGGTCTCCAGACTTTCATTGACGACGGGGCCGCCCGTCACGGGGCTGAGCTGTACGCCCGCCGAGCTGCTCAGCTCGTTTTCGGGGATCAGACCGCAGGACAACAGCAGGGTATCGCAGGTATAGCGCTCCTCTGTACCCTTGATCGGCTTGCGGTCAGCGCCGACCTCGGCGATGGTCACGGCGGTGATATGCTCCTTGCCCTCGATATCGACGACGGTATGGGACAGTCTGAGGGGGATCCCGTAGTCGTCCAGACACTGGACGATATTGCGCTTTAAGCCGCCCGAGTAGGGCATCAGCTCCGCGACGAGCTTCACCTTCGCGCCCTCTAAAGTCATGCGGCGCGCCATGATCAAACCGATGTCACCCGAGCCGAGGATGACGACCTCTTTGCCGGGCATGTAGCCCTCGATATTGACGAGTCGCTGTGCCGTACCCGCCGAGAAGATTCCCGCAGGACGGTAGCCGGGGATGTTCAAAGCCCCTCTGGGTCGCTCACGACAGCCCATCGCGAGGATGACCGCCTTTGCCTGTATCTGAAACATCCCGTCCTCACGGTTCATCGCGGTGACGACACGGTCGGACGAGATATCCATGACCATGGTGTTCAGCTTATACTCGATCTTGCGGTCGAGCACCTGACGGATAAAGCGGTCGGCATACTCGGGGCCGGTCAGCTCCTCCTTGAAGGTATGCAGACCGAAGCCGTTGTGGATGCACTGGTTGAGGATGCCGCCGAGCTGTTCGTCACGCTCGAGGATCAAAAGATTATTTATGCCGTTATCATAAGCCGCGACAGCCGCCGCCAGTCCCGCGGGACCGCCGCCGACGATCACGATGTCAACATTCTTCATCTTATTCACCGTCCTTTGTACGCGCGTTGACGATATAGGAATTGCCGCCGCTCTTGGTGACCTCTCTCAGGTCGACGCCCAACTCACGGCGCAGGATCTCCATGACCTTCGGGGAGCAGAAGCCCGCCTGACAGCGGCCCATGCCCGCGCGGGTGCGGCGCTTGACGCCGTCGAGGGAGCGCGCGCCGACAGGGCGGCGGATCGCGTCGAGGATCTCTCCCTCGGTGACCGACTCACAGCGGCAGACGATCGTACCGTAGGCGGGTTCGCGTTTGATCAATTCGTTGCGTTCTTCGATACTGAGCTTCGAGGGATCCAAAATATCCCTGCGCTCGGCGATGAAGCTCTCTTTCTCCGACAGCTCCAGTTTTTCGCGGATCAATCCCGCGATATACACGCCGATGGCGGGAGCGGCGGAAAGGCCGGGGCTTTCGATCGCGGCGCAGTTGAAGAAGTTCTCCGCGTCATCCGCTTCGCCCAGAACGAAATCATGGCGATCGCCGTGGGCGCGCAGACCGGCAAACGAGGTGATGACCTGTCTTGTCGGCAGGTTCTTGACGCTCAGCGCGGATCTCGCGATCACGCTGTCGATCCCCTCGGCGGTGGTGGCGGTACTCTCGCGGTCGTCGATGTCGATCGCGGACGGCCCGATGATGGTGTTGCCGTGGACGGTAGGGGTCACCAGAACGCCCTTGCCGTAGGCAGTCGGCAGCTGGAATATCGTATGCTTCACATGACCCTCGGCAGCGCGGTC
>CADAUE010000083.1 GCA_902790985.1 uncultured Ruminococcus sp. | reverse complement strand
GCAATGACAATCTGAAATGCGCCCCGTGGCAATCTCAACCGATATTCAATAGTCATTGCGAAGCCTCTTTAGGGGCTGTGGCAATCTCAACCGATTAAAAGGGTCAAATACCCCGCCCGGGCATAGCGAGGGTAAAGTGTCCGGCGGACACTTTAGTGTTTGCACCGGGGAAGTTTATTGCTACTTAGTATAATCGCTTCATATAATGCACCGGGCAGACGAACAGCCGACAGATCGAATTCAGATCTGTCGGCTGCCCAAAAACATATACCGCTATGTACATGGGATCATCACTTTTACGATCGTACCGCCGCCCTCGCGCGGCGTGATCGTCATTTCGCCTTTGCACATCATCTCGAGCCGTTGTCGGATGTTTGATAGGGCGATATGCGGCTCGTTGTCGTCACATGGCTGATAGTCGACGCCGTTGTTCTCGACGGTGATCTCACTTCCGGCGTCTGTTTGACGCGTTCTGACATAGATGCGCAGGGGATCGCCGTTTGGGTCCAAGCTGTGCTTGACGGCGTTTTCGACAAGAGGCTGCAGGGTCAGAGGCGGTATGCTGAAGCTTAGATGCGGTGTGTCATAGTCGACATAGAGCATATCCTCATGTTGCGCCTGTTCTACGGCGAGGTACGCGCGGGTATGCTCCAGTTCGTCCTTAAAGGGTACAAGATCCTCGCCGGCGATCGCGGTGAAGTTCTTGCGCAGATAGGTGGTAAAGTCCAGCGTGACCTGCTGGGCTTTGTCGGCGTCCTGTTTGCACAGGTAATAGATGCTCATCATCGTGTTGTAGATGAAGTGCGGGCGCATTTGCAGCACCATGACCTCTGCGTGCTGGTGGGCGATCTCACGCTCTTTTTCGGCGATCTCGCGTTGCTGACGAAAATTTTGGACGATATGATCAGAGAATAGTATAAATATAGTTTACATAATTTTATAAAGAAACGCAAGCATTGACGGTCAAGACCGAGGTGACGTTGTGGAACACCCCCTTGAAAATTCAAAAAAAATACGAAATAATGAAAATGATTTAAATTTGGTGTTTTATTACTACTTAGTATTACAGCGCATCTCTTGACTTTTGTCGTATGACCCTTAAAATTTTGTTGTTTAATCCCAAAAAGCTTGCCTAATTGACATAGTATGGTATAATAACCGTATAATCGGTTATATATTAACTGTTTAATCTTACCGGGGCTTGTTAAAATGACCAATGTTGATGAAACAAGCCTTGATTTCAATTTATTATTTAGGAGGAATCATCAGATGACGATCACAAAAAAACAGGAAGGCACTAAGCTCACCGTTGCTATCAATGGCGAACTGAACACCAACACCGCTCCTGAACTGGAAAAGGAATTTCAGACCTGTCTTGACGGTATCACGTCGCTGGTCATCGACGCTCAAAAAATGGACTACATCTCCAGCATGGGTCTGCGCGCGCTGTTCGGCGCTGCCGAGGTCATGCAGGAAAACGGTGACATATGCGTTATCAACGCAAACGAAGCGGTCAAGAACATTTTTGAAGTAACAGGCTTTGTTGATATTATTGACGTTAAATGAAAAGCTTGGAGATACCTGCTGAAAAAGCAAGGCTGACCGAGGTGCTTGATTTTGTCCTCGGTTTTGCAGAAGAACTGGGATTTGAGGAGAAGGAGCTTTTTCAGATAAAGATCTGCACTGAAGAGATTTTTGTCAACGTTGCGAGCTACGCGTATGCGCCCGATACGGGGCTTATCACCGTAACTGCGGATGGAGGCGTTGACCCTCTGACGGTCACGCTGTCGTTTATCGACAGCGGTACGCCCTTTGATCCTCTGGCTAAACCCGATCCGGCAAAAGACCGCCCCCTGTCACAAGCGAAAAAGGGAGGACTCGGGATCTTTATCACTAAGAGGTTGATGGACGAGGTAAGCTACTCGTATCAGGACGGGAGAAACGTTATGACGATCAGGAAGACCTGTCCTGTCAACGGAGAAAAGCCATGAGTAAAGCACCGAAGAAAAAAAGAAAAAAGCTGACTGCTAAGGCGATACTCGGTTTGATTTTCGTTCTCGCTTTTATCGTCGTTTTTGTCTGTATCGGTATCACATGGCGCTACATCGACGACTTTGATGACAGCCATTACGGAACCGCCTTCACGTTGACCCACACTGCGTCCGAGTATATCGACGGTGAAAAGGTGATCGGCTATTACGAGAACCGAGAAACGGACGACTACTATGTGCAGGTACAGGAATCGCTCGAGCTGCTGCGATCAGAAGGCGATTTGAACCGCATGTATGTTTTTGTACCGTTGGAGAATGAGATTGTAACCATATGGAGCACCGACAGCGACGGGAACGCGTTAGGCGTTCGTCTAGTTTTTGAGGGAGAATTCAAGAAATGCGCGATGGGTGCCTTTTCCGATGATTCTGAGCAAAACGTTTACTTCAACGAGCAAAACGGCAACAAGTTGGTCATCACCTCGTTTTCGCCGATTCGTGACAAAGGCGGCAAACCGATCGCTCTGGTTGCCTCAGAGTTTCAGGGCGAAAACATTATCATCAAGATCGCTGAGTTCAACCTTGCCACGCTGGGGATCGTACTGGTATCCGGTATCATCCCGATCTTGATCTTTTACAGAAAGACAAAAGAAGGCGTGTTGATGCCGATCAAGCGTTTGAATACCGCCGCGAAGCAAATGGTAGGTGATCTGGAGTCGGAGAAGCCCGTTTTACCGGATATCCATACAGGCGACGAGATCGAGGAGCTTTCTGATTCGTTTGGACAAATGAACAGGGAGCTGCGCGATTATATCGGACAGCTCAGATTGGCGACCGCCGAAAAAGAACGTATCGGCGCGGAGCTGAATATGGCGAAGGATATCCAAGCGGCTCAGCTCCCGAGCACATTTCCCGCTTTTCCCGACAGAAAGGACTTTGATATCTACGCTTCGATGACTCCCGCAAAGGAGGTCGGCGGAGATTTCTATGATTTCTTCCTCGTCGATGACGATCATCTCGCGATGGTGATCGCCGACGTCTCGGGCAAGGGCATCCCCGCGTCGCTGTTCATGATGATCTCTATGATCCTGATCAAAAACCGTCTCAAGGCGGGGGACAGCCCCTCAGCGGCGCTCGAGAAGGTCAACAACCAGTTGATCGAGACCAACAATATCAAGCCCAAGCAGTTCGTCACCGTATGGATTGCGGTGCTGGAGCTGTCAACGGGCAGGGGTAAAGCCGCCAACGCAGGACATGAGCACCCTGTTCTCAAACGTGCCGACGGGGCATATGAGCTTGTCGATTACAGGCACTCGCCGCCCGTATCCCTGATCAGGGGACTGCGATACCGCGAGCATGATTTTGAAATGCATGCGGGCGACAGGTTGTTTGTCTATACAGACGGGGTCCCCGAAGCGATGAACAGCGAGCATGAGCTGTTCGGCACAGACCGCCTGCTAACGGTTTTGAACAGCGATCAAAACGCTTCCCCGCGGCAGGTGCTGGAGAACGTCACAAACGGTATCAACGCTTTTGTCGGAGACGCCGAGCAGTTCGATGATATCACGATGCTCGGGTTTGCCTACTACGGTCCCGACGAGGGCAACACAGATATATCATAATATTTCATATAAGGAAGCTTTTTGGAGGAAAGAGATAATGGCAGAAAACAAGCGATTCTCAAAAGCGTCATGGGAGATCATGGCACAGTTGCTTAAGGTTGATAACTTGGAGGAGGCGCTGTCGGGCAGTTTAGAGATCATCGTCAAAACGCTGAACAGTGAAGCGGGAGCGATTTGGCTTCTCGATCCAAAGACCGACAGACTGTCGCCCGTTTTCCATATCGGTCCCGCCGATATCTCCAACATCAGTGTGGAGAACGGTCTGGGTATCGAGGGTATCGTGACGCAGACGGGTAAATCCGTATTTGTAGAGGACGCCGCGTCGGACACCCGCTTTGACGGCACTGTCTTTGACGACAACGATCTTGTTACCAAGACAATGATCTGTGTACCGCTCAACAATACCCATGACATCATCGGCTGCGTTCAGATCGTCAACAAGCTCGACGGTACGCTGTATGATGAAGAGGAAATGCAGCTTTGTGAGCGCATGGCGTCTCTCGCGGCGATTACGATCGACGAAAAAGGGCTGATCGTTGATCTCGAGGAGAAGAAAGAGATCCTCGCGACCCTGCGCAACATCACCAAAGAATTTCAGACAGGCGACACTACGCTCAAGGTCTTGAAGGGTATCAACCTCGATATCTACAAAAACGAGTTTATCGTTGTACTCGGTGAATCCGGATGCGGTAAATCCACGATGATGAATATCGTCGGCGGAATGGATTTCCTAACGACGGGAGAGCTGACGATCGAGGGCAAGGATTTCTCCCATCCCTCCGACGACGAGCTGACCAAATACCGCCGTGACTACATCGGCTTTATCTTCCAGTCGTATAATCTGATGCCCAACTTGACGGCGCTCGAGAATGTTGAGTTCATCGCGGAGCTGGCGGAGGATCCCATGTCCTCTAAAGAGGCGCTCGCCAAGGTCAATATGTCCCAGCGCGAGAACAACTATCCCGGACAAATGTCGGGCGGTCAGCAGCAGCGCGTTTCCATCGCGCGCGCGATCGTCAAGAGACCCAAGCTGATCCTTGCCGACGAGCCTACCGCGGCGCTTGACTATACCACAAGCATCGAGGTGCTCCAGACTATCGAAGATATCGTCAAGACGCAGGGCACTACCGTTATGATGATCACGCATAACGTCGAGATCGCTAAGATGGCGGATCGTGTTGTCAAAGTACGCAACGGTAAGATCGCTTCCATCAAGAAAAACATGCACCCGCTTCACGCCGAAGAGTTGATCTGGTAAGGCGAGAAAGGGGTCCATTATGAAAAAAACACAGATAAAGGACGCGACGCGCAATATCAAAAAGAACCTTCTCTCGTGGATATCCGTTGTCTTTATCGCGGCAATGGCAGCGTCGTCCTATCTCGGCATCTGTTACTCCGCCGCGTCGATGAGGAGCGCGGGCGACAGCTTTTACCAAAGAACGTCTTTCAGAGATTTTGAGGTTACCTCATCACTGCTCCTGACAAACGAGGATATCGACGCCTTGATGGCGGATGAAGACGTCAAGGATGTCGAAGGCGTCTATTTCGCAAACGCAAAAGTCAGCAGCGGCGATATCCACGAGAACGTCAATATCGTTTCCGTCAGTGAAAGGATCAACGTACCCGAGATCGCTCAGGGAAGTCTCCCGCAAAAGGCGGATGAATGTGCTCTTGAGCAGACAATCGCGGAAAAGCTGGGGTACACGATCGGAGATACCGTCACCGCCTGTGACGAACAGGGCGACACACCGAAGTTTTTGAAGGGTAAAGCATACATGATCACGGGTATCGTTCAGCATCCCGATCATCTCGCAAAGCCCGATTTCGCTCCCGGCAACCGCTATATCCTGGTCACGCCCGACGCTTTTGATGATGAACAGCTGGACGGCTGCTTCATGAGAGCCGAGGTCGTGCTCAAGTCTACTGAGGGCATGAGCCGTTTCAGCGACGAGTATAAAAAGAAAACAGACGCCGCGAAAGAACGCTTGAACTCGATCGCCGAAGAAAGATCGGCGCTGCGCACCGCAGAGGTCAAGGATAAGGCTCAGAATGAGATCGACGACGGTCAGCAAAAGCTTGACGAAGCAAAAGAAAAGCTGGATAACGGAAGAACAGAGCTCGATAACGGTAAAGATAAGATCAGCGAAAACGAAGAAAAGCTTGAAAACGCGAAAACGGAGCTTGATAACGGCAAGCAGACGCTGGATAGTTCTAAATCCAAGCTGGACAGCGCTCAGGTCACTTTGAACAGCTCCAAGGATCGGCTTGACGCGGCGGAAGATGAGCTTTATACATCGGATCAAAAGCTGGCTTTCGCAAAAGCCGAGCTCGACGCGAACGGTGAAAAGCTCGACGCGGCAAAAGCTGAGCTCGACGCCAACAAGGAGAAGCTTGATGAAGCCGAAGCAGAGCTTGGCTTTTTGAAAGAATTGCTCGATATCGCGGAACAGGCGCTGAACGAGGCAAAGAGCGCAACCCCCGAAGAGCTCGACGAGCTGACGCCTGAGGAGCGTGAAGCTTATGAAGCGATCGTGGCAGCCGCCGAAGAGCTGTATAATGAGGGCTTAGCCGCGTATAACGAAGGAAAGCAGCAGTTCGATGAAGGCAAAGCCAAATATGACAGCGCTTTGACACAGTATGAAGAAAAGAAAGCCGCGTATGACAGCGCCGTTGCACAGTATGAGGACGGCAAAGCGCAATATGACGCCGGTGCGGCTGAGTATTACGCCGGGCTTTCGCAGTATGAGTCGGGTCTTGCGGAGTATAACAGCGGCAAAGCGCAGTATGACGAAGGCGTCGCAAAATACAATGCGAGTATGCAGGAATATGAGAACGGCGTCAGTGAGCTTGAGAACGGCAAAAATACTCTTGCCGATAAAGAAATCGAATATAACGATGCCGTAGAAGAATATGAGAAGAACGTTCAAAAGCTTGAGGACGCAAAGGCGGATCTTGCCGCGCTGAAGGACTGCAGCTGGTTTGTTTTTGATGTTGGGTCTAACGGCGGATATATGCATCTGTCGCTTTCGGCTAAGAGCATCTCCAACCTGAGCATTACCTTCTCACTGTTCTTCGTCGTCATCGCCGCCCTCGTTATTTATACGACCATCAAACGTATCGTTGACGAGCAAAGAAAGCTGGTCGGCGCGACAAAGGCGCTCGGGTTCTTTAACCGCGAGATCCTTGGAAAATATCTTGTCTTTGGCATCAGCGCGACAATCGTCGGCGCCTTGATCGGTATCCTTGCCGGTTACTTTGTGATCCAGGGCGTCGTGCTCAACTCTTACGGTAATATGTATGTGATCGGAGAGATCCCCGCGGGAATCCTGGTCGGTACCTCTGTGATCGCCATCGGTCTGGCGATCGTGCCTGCCGTAGCGGCGGTAACGATCTCCTGCCTGAGTTTGATGCGATCCACCGCGATGGATCTGATGAGAGAAAAGCAGCCAAAGGCATGGAATAGTTCCAAAAAGACCAATGGCGCATCCAGCCTGTATTCAAGGCTGATCCTTCGCAATATGCGCTCCGATCTTGCCCGTGTCATCGTGACGACCGTCAGCGTTGCCGGATGCTGCGCGCTCCTGGTGATCGGATTCACCCTGCGCGGCAGCGTCAGCAGTGTCGCCGATAAGCAGTATGGCGATATCGTGAAATATGATGAAAGGCTGACCTTCAACTCGGGTGTGTCCGACGATGCCGAGAAAGAGATCGAAGCGATCCTTGACGATGCGGGTACAACGTGGGTCAAGGCGCAAACCGGCTTGCGTGCGTTCAAGGCAGGCAGCGACGTGGAGTACACCGATCTGATCTGCGGCGATATGGAAGCGCTCTCAGATTACTATAGCTTCAAGACGTGGAAAAAGGACAGCGCGCTGCCGACCGACGCGGACGGCGTGTTCATCCAGTCCAGAACCACCGAGACCTCGGGCAAGAACGCGGGCGACGATATCATCATCTATGACAGCACCATGGCGCCGAATGAGGTGAAAGTTGCGGGCGTGTTCAATAATTATTTGGGTCGCAACATGATCATGAATGAAGCGTCCTATGAAACATACTTTGGCGAAAAGCCCGTGATGAACACCTATTTCCTGTATCTGAACGGTGCGGATAAGGAAAAGCTGGTTGAAAAGCTCGATCAGGTCAAGGGCTACGAGAGTCTTTCTCCCGCCAACGAGGACAAAGCCAAGCTGGAGCTCGTGACGAATGTATTCAACAAGGTAGCAATCCTTCTGCTGGTCATAGCGGGTTTGATGGCGTATTTCATCCTTCTCAACATCACGAAGATGTACGTCAATCAAAAGACGCGCGAGCTGACGATCATGCGTATCAACGGCTTTACCGTCAAAGAGGTCAAACGGTATCTGAACACTGAAACGATCATCACCTCGTTGATCGGTATCCTTCTCGGTATCGGCGTAGGCGCTTTGATGGGGTATATCGTCATCCGATTTATCGAAATGCCTCACGCCCAGTTCGTCAGAGATCCGTTTGTGTTAGGATGGCTGATCAGCACGGCGATTACCGCGGTATTCACCATTGTGATCACCGCGTTCGGAACGAGAAAGGTGAAGGATCTCAAACTGACCGACGCTTGATGACCGATAGCGAAA